>JAQWCF010000021.1 GCA_028706105.1 Candidatus Margulisiibacteriota bacterium | reverse complement strand
AACCATATTGGCAGTATTTTCTCCCCAAAAAACAAAATCCTTAATACCAAACTCATTTTGAGTAGTAACTGCTATTCTGTAGTTAACTGCAGGTCCTCGGTCAGAATTATAAACCGCCTGAAAATAAACATTTGTTCCTGTCTCATTAATTGAAACGGCACTATTTGTTGGATTATCTTGTACTAAAAGGTTTGTAGGGGCTGTAGTTGCTGAAAAAAGAAGGGAATTACTTAAAAAAATAAGAAAAAATAAAGACACTACTAGATTATGTAAGGCTCTATTAAAATTTATACGCAAAAAAATCCCCCTTGAATGATACACTAACGTTAACAATAATACCTAAAAAAGCCAAGTTTTATAAGGGTTTTATATTAATTTTTATTAATACAAAACTACCATTTATTTCTCTTCATATCTTTAAAAATACCCAATAAAAATTATCAATAACATAAAACACCTGAAGTGCCTATAAACAAAGGCTTACAAAAGCAACATGTTTTTTCAATGAAAGAAAATTTGGGTTTTTAAAATGTGAGAGAAAATAAACCAAAAAAAAGCGATATAAGGCAGAACTAAATATCTGCCTTATATCCGTAAAAGCTCTATACTTTTTCGAACTGATCTTTACCTACTCCGCACTCTGGACAGGTCCAGTCTTCAGGGAGGTCAGCAAAAGCAACATTATCGTTCTCTGCTGGGTCATAGATATATCCACAAACAATACATTCATACTTATCCATTACGTACTCCTTTCTAATAATTAGCTTCTTTTACTTCAAAATACTTCTTGGCATGTAAACATGCTGGGCACTTATCTGGAGCTTCCTTACCAGTATGAATATAACCACAATTTCTACATTTCCACTCTATTACATTAGGCTTAATGAAAACTAGTCCCTTTTTTATATTTTCCAATAACTTAAGATATCTTTCTTCATGAGCCTTCTCTACCTTAGCTATCTCCTCAAAGCAAACGGCAATGTCTTCAAACCCTTCTTTTCTAGCTTTCTTAGCAAAAGCTGGATATAACAACGTCCACTCCTCATTTTCTCCGTTAGCAGACTCCTGAAGATTTTCTGCTGTTGTGCCGATCTTTCCTGCAGGATAAGAAGCAGTTATTTCTAACATTCCACCTTCTAAAAACTTAAAAAATCTTTTCGCATGCTCTTTTTCATTATCTGCTGTTTCCAAAAATAATGCTGCTATCTGTTCATAGCCTTCATTTTTTGCAACACTCGCAAAATAGGTATATCTATTTCTTGCTTGTGACTCACCAGCAAATGATTTTAACAAATTTTTTTCTGTTTCCGTTCCCTTTATACTCATTTTATCTACCTCCTAGTAAAAATTCTAACCTTCTGCTTTAATAAATTCAATAAATTCTTTTTTTTCACCCCCTTATTACAGTTATTACAAATACCCTTAAACCATCCCTGAAAAGATACCGCCTTGTGCCCCTTTAAATCTAGAGATGAAAGTTCTTTCATTTCTGAAGGAATATCAAAAATTTTATCACATTCAGAACAAAAAAAATGGTAATGATCTTCTGTGACAATATCAAAAACAGCTGTCTCGTTTGGGCCACTTATTTTTTTTACTATCCCCAGCTCAACAAATAGCGTAAGTGCGTTATACACTGTTGCTAAAGATAAGATTTCTTTACTATTAGAAAGCTCTCCATATATTTGTTCAGCAGTAGGATGCACCTTAAATTCCAAAAGATAATCCAAGATTTTCACCCTCTGAGAGGTGACCTTTATTGCCTTCTTCTTTAATATTTCAGTTGCTTCCATATGTGTTTTTCTTTATAATTATTCTAAAGTTAGAATGATTATAAATTAGACAACAACAAAAGGCAAGAAGGAAGGATAAGGAAATGCCCGAACTACCAGAAGTAGAAACAATCAGCAGAGACCTGAATCAGCACATTACTGGCTCAACAATCGCAAATGTTACAATTTATGACGGAAGAAATCTTAGAAATATTAACGAAACTGAATTCAAAAAAGGGACAGAAAGCTCAAGCATACTCAATGTCTACAGACTAGGAAAAGTCTGCGTTTGGAACTTATCCAATGAAAACTCCTTACTCTTCCATCTAAGAATGACTGGCAAATTTATTATTCAAGGAAAAAACCCAAACAAAGAAAAACACTCCATGCTTAAATTTTCAACTAACAAAGAGAATATTATCTTTGAAGATATCAGAAAGTTTGCAACAATTAATTTAATTAAAACCAAAGAACTTAAAAGTAATAGCTACGTACAAAAAATTGGAATAGATCCCACGACACCCGAATTTACCCTACTAAAACTAGGAAAGATCATCAAAAACATACCAAACAAAAACTTAAAACAACTACTGCTTGAACAAAATCATCTCGTAGGAATTGGGAATATCTACGCATCAGAAATTTTATTTGAGTCCCAAATATCTCCGCAAAGACTTGCTAAAAGTTTAACGAAAGAAGAAATAAAAAACCTATATATTGCAATAAAAAATATTCTACAAAAAGCAATCGAACTGAGGGGAACAACTTTTTCGGATTATAGGGATGGGTTTAATAAAAAAGGTGGATTTCAAAATAAATTGAAAGTATATAATAAATATACCCAAAACTGTATAATATGTAATAATAAAATAAGCAAAATAAAACAAAATGGCAGAAGCACTTTTTATTGTGAAAACTGTCAAAAATAAAGGAGAAAGAAAATGAAAATATCAAAAAAATCAAATATTATGGACATAATTAACGAATACCCAGAAGCGATGGAAATATTAAGAAATCATGGTGTTCATTGTGTTGGATGCATGATGGCACATTCTGAAAGTTTAGAAGAAGGATTAGCAGCTCATGGTCTAGATGTTAACGAAATCATTAAAGAAATAGAAGCAGCAAGCGCTTCCTAGTAACTACTCCCACTCAATAGTGCTCGGTGGTTTTGAAGTAATATCATAAACCACCCTATTGATTTCGGGCAATTCATTAATTATTCTAGAAGAAATACTCTCAAGCACCTCATAGGGCAGATGTGTCCAGTTTGCTGTCATAGCATCCTGACTGCTCACGGCACGCACCGCAATTGTATGGCAATAGGTTCTTTGGTCTCCCATAACACCTACGGTCTTAATAGGCAGTAAAACTGCAAAAGATTGCCAAACTTCTCTATATAACCCTGCTTTTTTTATTTCATCCATTACAATATCATCAGCTTCTTGTAAAACCCTTACTCGCTCAGGGTCAACCTCACCAATAATCCTTATTGCTAAACCAGGACCAGGGAAAGGATGTCTATAGATGACTTTCTCTGGCATACCCAACTCAAGACCTACTCTACGCACTTCGTCTTTAAATAGCTTCTTGAATGGCTCTACAATCTTAAACTCCATATCATCTGGCAACCCACCAACATTATGATGAGTTTTAATTTTAACTGCATTTTTGGAGACACCACTTGAGGCGCTCTCAATAACATCGGGATACAAGGTTCCTTGAGCTAAAAATTTAACATCTTTAGCAACCTTAACAACTTCAGACTCAAAAACCCTAATAAATTCATTTCCAATTTTCTTTCTTTTTTCTTCTGGATCAGTAATACCTTTAACTACATTATAGAAACGTTCTTTTGCGTCAACATGAATTAACTTAATCTTAAAATGATTGTTAACCGTAGCAACGATTTGTTCTGCTTCATTTTTTCTCATGAAGCCTTGATCAATAAACATACAAATCAGTTGATCGCCGATAGCCTCATGTAACAAAACCGCAGCTGTCATAGAATCAACTCCACCGCTTAAACCTAGTAAAACTTTCTCCTTACCAACTTGTGCTCTGATCTCTTGGATCTCTTGTTTGATAAAATCTTTCATATCCCAATTTCTCTTAAATTTACAAATTTCAAAAAGAAAATTTCTAATAATCTGCATTCCAGTAAGAGTATGAGAAACTTCCGGATGAAATTGGACGCCATATATCTTCTTCTCCTTATTAGCAATAGCCACAAAAGGAGTATTGACTGAATGTGCTAATCTGACATAACCAGCAGGAAGAACAGCCACACTGTCTCCATGACTCATCCAAACAGTGGTTTTTGGATCTATCCCAAAGAATAAATCCGAAAAATCATCAATTGTTATTTCTATTCTTCCGTACTCACGTTTTGAATAGTGCTTAACAGTTGCTCCTAAAAACTTGGCCATTAATTGCATACCATAACAAATTCCCAACACTGGAATACCCATATTTAATACTTCTGGATTGCACTGAGGAGAATCCTGCTCATATACCGAAGAAGGACCTCCTGACAAAATAATTGCGGTAGGACTCTTTGCGACTATTTCCTCAAAGGAAACATGGCCATCTAAGATCTCGGCATAGACACCACACTCTCTTACTCTACGAGCGATTAAATGAGAATATTGAGATCCAAAGTCCAGTATAATTATCATTAATTATCCTATGCTGAACCTAATGAATTTTATTATCTTAGTTTTACCTAAAACATCTGATATTTTTTTGTCAGTATCTATTACAAACTTTTGTTCCATAAGACAAATTTCTTCAAAGTATTTACGAAGTTTTCCTTCAACAATTTTATCAGCTACTGCTTCTGGTTTGCCTTCATTAATAACCTGTTCTTTCAAAACGTCTCTCTCTCTACTAAGCTCTTCAGAAGGGACTTCGTCCTTAGAAATATAAACTGGGGCAGAAGCTGCAATATGCATGCAAAGCTGCTTAACAAAGGTGTCATCTCCTTCGTTTACAATCAACACAACACCAATTTTTTGGTTAGAATGAACGTAATAGCCTAATACTTGGTCCTTTTCTGAATTAATTACTTTAGCATTTGTTAATTCAATCTTTTCTCCTATTACACCACTTAACTCTTCAACTTCTTGAGCTACTGTATGTCCAGACGCTAGCACAAGATTCTTGATGTCTTCAATCTCGCTAGCTCCCTTACTTTTTTTCATAGCTACTAAAATCTCTGTAGCTAGCCCTTGAAATTTTTCATTTCTTGAAACAAAGTCTGTTTCAGAACAAAGTTGTAACATGTAAGCTGTTTTGTTGTCTGCGCTAAGTTCAATTTTCACAACACCTTCTGTTGCTTTTCTGTCACTTCTAGTTGCAGCTTTTGCCATGCCTTTTTTTCTTAAAACATCAACTGCTGCTTCCATGTCTCCATTAGCATCTTTAAGAGCTTTCTTACAATCCATAATTCCACAATTAGTTTTTGCTCTTAATTCTTGAATTTCCTGCATTGTTACTTCAACCATTATCATCAACCTCCGAAATATTACTTATTTTTTCTTGATTTCCTCAACATTTGCATCGTCAACGATTAATTTATCTACAACAGATGCAAGTTTATCTATATCAGCATTGGCTGCTTCAGCACTTTTCACAAAAACCTCTTCAACTTCTTGAGTAATTGCTTCTTCGCTACTTAACCTTGATTTCTTACCTTCGATGATTGCATTGGCAACGATACTAACCAACAACTTTATTGTTCTAATAGCATCATCATTCGCGGGTATTGGGTGGCTCACTAAATCAGGATCACAATTTGTATCGACAATACCAACAATTGGCATATTTAAAACGTTCGCTTCGTGAACAGCGATTTCTTCTTTGTGTGTATCCACAATAAAAATAATATCAGGAAGATTCTTCATGTCTTTGATGCCATCAAAATGGTAATGAAGTTTACTTAGTTTTTTGTTTAACACTGATTGCTCTTTGGTAACAAAAGCATTAAACAAGCCTGATTCTTTCCAGCCTTCGATTTCTTCCATTCTTTTAATAGACTTTTTAATTGTCTCAAAATTTGTAAGCATACCACCAAGCCATCTATTACAAATATATGGCATTTCGCATCTCTTAGCTTCTTCTTCGATAGCAGCCTGTGCTTGTTTCTTGGTTCCCACAAATAAAACCGTAGCTCCTTTAGCTACTTCCTCTTTTATGTAGTCATATGCTTTATTTATGTATCCCAATGTTTTTTGTAAATCGATAACGTGAATATCGTTTCTGGAAGTGTAAATATACGGAGCCATCTTAGGGTTCCATCTTCTTGTCTGGTGTCCAAAATGAACGCCTGTTTCTAAAAGTTGTCTCATTGTTACAACTCGTTCAGAAATACTTGTTTTAAGTTGCTCTTTATGTGGCCTTGGCTTTCTTATTTCCTTTTCTTCTGAGGTTGCAACTTCTACTTTTTCTACTGATTTTTCTTCTGACATTTTTTGCTCCTTTTGTTTTTCTTCTACCTTGTCAAAACGTAACAACTATTAAGTCACACGTTACATTTACTGAAAATCCAAGGTATGTTTATTACGGAAAAATCCGCCTGATAAGTTTATCATAAAAAAGAAAATAAATAAAAGCTTATAATTGATTAATCTATATTTAGATAGCGAGGTTAATCAATTGAGGGAAAAACATTGCAGAAATGAAAAAATAAAGGCTTGCTACTATTAGCCCTATGCCTATCCAAAAAGAAGCCAAACTTAAGGCTGACTCTCCTTCTGTCAAATTGACCAACATAGTCCCTATTCCTATTGAAACCAATGTTAATAAACCTATGATGATTATCATCTGGCTAGTATTTTCTAGGAGCTAACTTTTTTCACCAAAGTAACTGTCGTTCCATTAGCAGATGTGTCATAGTCAACATGATCCATCAAGCTACGCATAAAAACTATGCCTAAGCCTAACCCAATTTTTTCAGGATCATCTTCTTTAGTTTTCACGTCAGCTTCAACATCAAATCCTTTACCAGAATCTGAAATTTTAATCTCAAGCTTATCCTCAAACATGCTAAAAGCTAATTCTATTTCTCCTGGAGAATCTCCGTAAGCGTATTGCACGGCATTTGTACATGCCTCAGAAACAGCTATTTTTATATCTTCAATATCTTCATGAGTGAATTTCATCCTATTTGCAATGCCTGAAGCAGTCAATCTAGCCACCCCAACATAGTCTGACATGCTTGGGATTGTTAATTTAATATTTGTCATTAGCTCTCCCCCTATTTACTTAAATTAGTAACAGCATCTTCTTCACTATCAAAAATTTTAAAATTTGCAGAAATTAAGCCTGAAACATCAAATATTTTTTTTATCTGAGGAGTAGCATTGATAATATTAATATACCCTTCATTGATCTTTTTGATTTGATTTGCTCCATTCGCAATAACACCTAAACCTGTGCTATCAATGTAGCGAATCTTATCTAAGTTCACAATAAGATCTTTGGCATTAGGATATGTTTCAAAAACATACTGCAAAGCATCGCTTAACTTCGGATACGTATAAACGTCAATTTCGCCTTCTAAATCAATAACTGGAATGTTGTTGTTTTCTCTAATGGACACATTTAAATCTAAAACCATGTTACCACCTCTCTCGCCTCTATTTTTTAACCTTACTGTAATCTTACCAAAATATAACAAATTTGTTTATAGTCTGGCAATAAATTTACATTATTTCTACTAATTGTACATCAAAAATTAAATTTTTGCCTGCTAGATCAGAGTTTGCATCCAAAAAAACCTCTTTATCTGTTACTTCTTTGACAGTAATTGGTATCATCATACCATGCTCCGAAGGCATTTGAAGTTTCAGTCCAACTTCAAAGTCCATATCTTCTGGCAACTGCTCTTTTAAAAAAGAAACAATTAAATCTTCGCTATATTTTCCATATGCTTTCTCCATCGGGATAAAAATTTCTTTTTTTTCAGCAACTTTCATGCCAAGAACGCCTTCATCAAAGCCCTGAATAACATGACCAACGCCAACCTTAAACGCTAATGGTTCTCTTCCTTCTGATGAATCAAAAACAGTACCGTCTTCTAGTTTTCCTGTATAGTGCACTTTAATATTATCATTATTTTTAACGGACATATCCTACTCTCCTTTCAAGACATATTACAATAATAACACACCTTAGAGGGAGATGCTTATAATAAAAATTTAGGAGAATTTTATTAATTAACTACATGTTTGCGAAAAGTTCAGCCATTGCCTGAATATTTTCTGTAGCTTGGACGGAATCAGGGCGGAAACTAGCGCCATGACCTTCATACCCAGGAGGGGCTGCACCTCCAACGCCTTGCATTGCGAATATTTCTTCAGCTTCTTTATAACCTAACCCTGAAATATCTGAAGAAGAAAAATTAAATTCTGAGGGACCAATACCCTGAATGGAGATATCTGAAGAAATAGAGAGGTCGCCCAATCCAGCAAACTCATTAACCATCGGCGAGGAATATTCAATAGACCCTTTATCTGCAGGATAAAAGGATGTCGGCAACGAACGAAGATTGTCGTTGTCTACCTTTGGCATCGATACTTGAGAACTTATATTCCTCGTATCACTTAAGCCCACATTTATACTTCCTATGCTTATTCCATCACTCATTCAGCTAGCCTCCCTACTTACCTAACATTAATTATAACGTTACAAGCAGATTTTTTATTGCATCCATTATTTCTGTTCTAAGAGGTTGTGCTTTTATAAACACACCTCATTTGCAAAGGCTTTATAGCACAATCAGTTATTAAAAGTTAAAAACAAAAAAAGCATACTACTAAACAGATTTAAATCTTTTCAACCTTAGCGCATTTATAACCACCGAAACTGAAGAAAAAGCCATTGCTCCAGCTGAAAACGCAGGACTAAGAAAACCAAAGGCTGCCAACGGAATCCCTATTGTATTATAAATAAAGGCCCAAAATAAATTTTGCTTAATATTTCTTAACGTTGCACGAGAAAGGTCGATCGCTTCCACCGCTTTTTGTAAATCACCCTTAACTATAACCAAATCACCAGTTTCAATTGCTATGTCTGTTCCCGTTCCCATAGCAATCCCTACATCTGCTTTTGCAATAGCAGGGCTATCATTTATGCCGTCACCCGCCATAGCGACAAAATAGCCCTGTTTTTGCAAGTCAGTAATTATCTGTACTTTCTGATCTGGTGTAACGCTACTGTGAACTTCATCAATCCCAACTTCGTTGGCAATTGCCTGAGCTACTTTTTCATTATCACCTGTTATCATAATGGTCTTAATTTTTCGTTTATGTAAGAGCCTAATTGCCTTTCGTGAGCTTTCCTTAATCCCATCCTGTACACCGTACAAAGCAAGAACACTTGTTTCGTCAGCTAAACAAACAACTGTGTAACCTTTATCGTACATATTATTTATTGCTTCCTTGCTTAAAGAACTTTGCACGCCTACCTGCTCCATATACTTACTATTGCCTATATAATATTTCTTTTTTGCTATTTGCCCTTGAAGACCAAAGCCTGTTTGAGCAACAAATTCTTTTACTTCCGCTTCTCTATTATCTGCTTCTAATTCTTTAGTATACGAGACGATGCTTCTAGCCAACGGATGTTCCGAATGTGTTTCTAATGCCAAGGCTATCGAGTGAGCTTCTTTTTCTTGACCCTTCAAAAGCTGAAATTCTTGCACCTCTGGCTGTCCTTTTGTAATAGTTCCCGTCTTATCAAAGGCTATAGCCGTAATCTTGTGAGCCTTCTCTAAACTTTCTGTCTTTTTAATAATAATGCCTAGTTGTGCACCTTTACCTGAAGCAACTACTATCGAGATTGGAGTTGCTAAACCTAGCGCACAAGGACAAGCGATTATTAGAACAGCAACAGTAGGAACAAAAACAGCGGTAGTTATGCCTCCAGCTATAATTGACCAAGCAACAAAAGTAATAGTAGCTACAATCAATACTCCCCAGACAAAATAACCAGCCACAACATCAACCAATTTCTGAATAGGAGCCTTATGCATCTGAGCCTCTTGCACCATTTTTACAATTTGGGCGAGCACAGTGTCTGACCCAACTTTTGTCGCGACCATAGTAAAGGCAGTATTGCCATTAATTGTTGCGCCAATTATTTTATCATTTAATACTTTGTCAGCTGGAATGCTTTCTCCGGTAACCATTGATTCGTCTATAGCCGTATAACCCTCTGTAATAATTCCATCTGTAGGAATTTTTTCGCCAGGTTTAACCCTTAAAACATCACCAAGCTGGATATCCTTCGCACTAATCTCCTCCGTCTCTCCATTCTTCATGACCCTGTGTGCTATTTTAGGTGAAAGTTCAAGTAGCTTTTTTATGGCAGCCCCAGCATTTCCCTTTGCTCTCGCCTCTAAGTATCTACCAAGTAAAATAAAAGTAGTAATAATTGCAACATCCATAAAATATTCTTCTTGTTTAGAAGTAAAATACATTAAATAGGTAGAATAAATAAAAGCTGCACCAATTCCAAGCGACACTAAAGTATCCATGGCCGGTCTACCCTTAAACAGGTCAGGAATACCTTTCTTAAAAAATCCTCTCCCGCCATAAAGAATAATAACCAAGGAAAGAACCATCATTATTTCCATGCCACTATGAATCTTCCATACAAAACCTAACAATAAAACAATAGTGCTGAGGATTGCAGTAACTACAAGCTGCCTAAGCCGCTGCTTGAGATTCTCTTTTTCTTCTATTTGAGAATTGACAGCATCCTCTTCTTTTTCCGAGACGTCGATTAATGTTGCCTGAAATCCTGCGTTTTTGATAACTTTTATAATATCTTTCTCAGATAAAATGTCAGTCTCGAAAGAAACTTCCGCTCTCTTCAAAGGCAAATTTACAACTGCACTAACAACACCTTGCCTAGATTTGAGGTCATTTTCAATGTGCAAGACACAACTAGCACAAGTCATGCCATCTATTTTAAGATTTATTGTTTTTTCCATAATTATTTCCTTTTTTTTGCCATCTTTAATTTAAAATGGTATCGCTAAAAAAGTTGGAAATCAAATAATAAAATTTATTTTTTTAAAATACGCTTGATTATGCCAGTCTCTAAATATTCTTTTATTTGAGCTATGCCTATCTCCTCTTCTCTCACATTACCAGAAGTAATTTCAGCAAAAGTAAGAGCATTGATAGCCTCTAGATTCTTTAAATTAATTTGTGTTAAATGGTATTTTTTCTTTAACTCCTCACAAAAGTTAAGCAGACGAATATATTGAAAATAATGCACTAAATCTTCTCGCTTCAAATGCTCTGTTTCCACAGGAAAAACAGACGAACGAAAAGATATCCAATTATCTGGGTCGATAATTTTCTCCTTAACTAACCAATCAAAATCGACTGTACCAGGTGGTGGATAATAAAACGAAGGTGCAATCAAAACACCCATGGTCGCTAAATAACCAATGGTTTCATCAATCTCCTGCTTCGTCTGCTCAGGCAATCCTATTATCAAATATGCAGTAACTTCATATCCAAGAGCAACTGCCTCCTGGGCTATCTTTTCAAACTGCTCATTCGTAAATGGTCGATTTAATTTCTTTTTTATAGCATCTTGTGCAGTTACAAGTGAAACGTTCAAATTCCTAAAGCCAGCACTCCGCATCTTCTTTAATAGTTCTGGCGAAAGTGTCTCCACAGAAATTCCATTCATTGCATAAAGCTGAATGTCCTTCTCTGAAAAAGTTGTTACAATTTTATCTAATAACTCATTGAACCAACTTTTATTCAAAGACAAATTGTCGTCTTCAAAATCAAACACTCTAACATCATGCTGAGAATATAAATTTTGCATTTCTGAAATGATGTTATCTACAGGACGCAAGACAAAACTATCTCCATGCATTGAGGCTACAGTACAAAAAGTACATCTTTTGGGGCAGCCACGTGTTGCAACGATGAAGCTAAAATTCTTTTTGTACATCTTATAGTTAGAAGAATCAATCAAGTTTCTGTTCGGAATAGTTTTTGTAAAACAATTATCAGCATCTAGAGGCAACCCTAGTACTTTTAAAAACTCATTTTCATCAGCACCTTTAATAATATGATCAATCCACGGATATTTTTCTAAAATTTCTTTTTGATAAACTGTTGCATGATATCCCCCGATAATAATCTTAATGTTAGGGAATCTCTCTTTTATCTGCTTTGTTAAAGCACCAACAATATTAAAATAAGTCGTAAAATTACAAGTAATTCCAATGCAGTCTGGTTTAATGTTTTCAATCTTCGCTAGTATTTGCTCAGCAGATAGTCCAAATCGATAATAAGCGCCAAAAAGCTTAAGTGGGCCAACTTCTTTTTCACTATAAATCTTCTTTAAATATGAAAACTCTTTGGGCAAAGGAATTGTCTTCTTTTTATAAGGACTTAAACAATCTAGAAGTGCAACATCTATACCATTTTTCTGCAGAAAAGTTCCTAAATATAATATTCCAAGAGGATAGGTTCTAATTTCTGTAAGGTAAAAATCCTCAATAGGTGGCTGAATTAGTAATACTTTCAAAAACAATAACTCCTAAATAAATTCAAGCTGAAACAATCTAATAGGCATATCTTCTATGCTTACTTTTTAAATAATTATATCAGAAAAAATTAATGAATAACGCAGATCTTCAAACAGATTGACTTAGCATTTTAGTTAAACTATGATAAATATCATTATAATTAGGAGGCTAGAATGAAAAAAGCAATTGTTCTGTTCTGTTTAGTTTTATCTTTATTATCTTTCGGGTACTCGGCCAATGCAGTAATTTCACCTTACTTGGGTTATCACTATATGGACCAAACAAGAGATCTAAATAACGCCTGGGAGATAGGCGCCTATTATACCGATCAGCTTAGCGACCGACTGTTTTTAGATTACAATCTTGGGCTTGCGCTAAGTTCTATAAAAAGTTCATCAGAAGGCAAACTACTCTTAGCTGGAGGCATTAATGCCTTATATAATATTGCAAATTTTGATCGAATAACTCCTTACGTTCTAGCTGGCTTAGGGGGGGATATTGGTTATCAATCACGCATTGGACTTAACCTTGGATTAGGTGTGAAAATTAAAATAAGCAATTACTTCGAACCTAGACTTGAAGTTAAAAACATCTATTATGGTAATACTTTAGGCAATGATACTGTTTATCAAATCATCTTAACTTGGCCTATAGTAAACAATAAACTAGAAGAAGCGTTCAAAAAAACAGGAAAAGTAGAAAAATTAGACATGCAAATAAAATTTGACTCAGGCGAAGCAATCGTAAAAGACGACTACACAATGACTCTCCTGGACTATGCAGAGTTTCTAATGTTTCATCCTGAAGTAAAGCTTTTAATTAAAGGCTACACAGATAATGTAGGAGAAGCAGAAGCTAACCAACTATTATCTGAGCAAAGAGCACAAGCAATTGCTAATGTGTTAATTAATAAATACGGAATAAGCAACGCCAGAATCACAGCTCAAGGATTTGGCGAAGAAGACCCTGTTGCCGCTAACGATACAGCCGAAGGTAGAGCTATGAATCGACGCATAGAAGCTTCTACACTATAAAGAATTTTAAAAAGCCCCGGTATCGGGGCTTTTTTTGTACCTATTTTTAACCTAGAACCATTTTTTGTTTTTAAAATAAAATAACATTCCGACAAAAAGAAAGACCATTAAACCCCAAACTATAAAGTATCCATTTTGGAAATGTAGCTCTGGTATATTGTCAAAATTCATTCCATACACTCCGACAATAAAGGTTAAGGGAATAAAAATAGTAGCAATAATGGTTAAAACCTTCATAACCTCGTTCATTTTATTTGAAACACTATTCATATAAAGGTCTAACAAACCTGAAGCGATTTCTCTAAAAACCTCAACAGTATCAATGACCTGAATAGTGTGATCGTATAAGTCCCGAATAAAGACCTTTACTTCTTTAGCAACCATCGGTTCTTCTATTTTCTCAAAGCTACTCACAACTTCGCGCAAAGGATAAATAGAGCGACGAATGTTCAAAGTCTCTCTACGTAACAAGTGCAACCGATTAAGAGTGCTCTTGTCAGGATTTTCGAGCAAAAAGGACTCAACCTCTTCTAACTGTTCGCCAAAAACTTCTAGTATTACAAAATAATAATCTACAACAGCGTCCATAAGTGCATACATCACATAGTCTGCGCTTCTATTTCTAATCCCCTTGCCTTCTTTTAATCTTCTACGAACTCCATCGAACACATCTCCCTTTTTCTCTTGAAATGTTATAAGAACATTCCCTTTCTTGATAAAACTTAGCTGTTCATAGCTCACTTTTGTTTCTTCATCCCCCACCATCACCATTTTTAATACTACATGCAAATATTCTCCATGCTCTTCTAGCTTTGGACGTTGACCAACACTAAGGATATCCTCCATCGTAAGCTTGTGAATACCAAAAAACGTACAAATTTCTTCAATAATCTTCTCATCATGAAGACCCTCAACATTAATCCACGTTATACCCTTAAAATCTTTAACCAAATCGATAACTTCTGCGGAATTTTTTGGATTACTTTCGCTATACTGTTCTTTGAGATGTTGAATAACAGAAATCTCTACCTCTGCCATTTTTCTTTCGCCAGTAAAAACCAAAGAACCAGGAGCAAGCCCTAGCTTTACCTTAGCTTTACTCTTTTTAGGGATAATCTTATTACCTAATCGAATTCCCTTTTTTATAATTTTAGATATTGGTTTCTTTTTCATTTTCATAACCTTCTTTTATTAATTTACTAAATCGAAACTATTTGATTTCATCATAAAACTTAGCAACACTTATTCCAGCATACGGAGACAAAAACAAAAAGCCTATCCCCAAAGTTGCCACGCTTAAAACATACCAACCAATAAACCTGCAATACAAACAAAAAAGTTTCCATTTATTACCCTTCATCATTTCAATGCTTTTCTTCCTCGCATCTTTCTGTGCAATGTTTGGATTGTCAGCAATTATATAAAACGTCATGCTATATGATAAAAAGACGATTATTCCTGGCACAACAAACAAAATCGTCCATAATATGGTGTAAGCAAAAATATGCAAATAAGCCGACATAGCTACACCAAAGAAGTTTAATCCATCAAATATTTGTTTAAATTCTGATTTCTTGCCTCTTATTATATTCAAAGAAAAGATCGACAATCCAACATTAAATGGCCCTGTCAAAATTAAACAAGTAACCCAGCCCAAAACTGGAACATTCCCCAAAAACATTCGAATAACAGCAATAACTAAATATGCCCCAATCACCACTGGCCAACTGCCAGCCAATACATCTCTAACTGATTTTGTGATTTCAGCATTATTCATCAACTAAACATCCACCTTTCTATAATTACAATCTTTAGTTTAATTATACAAATTTAATCTATGTTTACAAACTAATGATAAAAAAATGAATATTAATGTGGGAATATTGGGAAAAAATTACGATACTTTATTCGTAAATAACTATAAAAGGCAATAGCTACGCAAGGAAATTTGACTTCCAATAGCCGATACCATAAGATGGTTAATATTAAAAAATGGAGATGACAAAATTATGAATACAAAAAAAACAATACTTATCTTTTCACTGCTTCTATCTATATTAACTTTTAGTTTTTCTTATGACGCAGTAGTGTCGCCGTATATTGGCTATCATTATATGGATCAAGCTAAAGACCATAACAATTCATGGGAAATTGGAGCGTATTATACCGATAAAATTAGCGAAAACCTCTTTTTAGACTATAATATTGGCTTTATTTTTAGCAAAATAACTAGTTTAGGCGAAGACAAGCTGCTTGTTGGTGGTGGAGCAAACGCTCTCTATCTATTCCCCAATAAAAGCATAATTACTCCTTATCTGCTGGCTGGTATTGGTGGCGTTGGCGGATACCAAGCAAAGCTTGGGCTTGACCTTGGCTTCGGTTGCTTTCTCAAAATTGCTGATAACTTTGAACCAAGATTTGAAGTTAAAAATTTATACTTTGATAACAACTCAGGAAATGACACTATTTATCAAATTATTTTTTATATGCCAACAGCTAAAGTTGAGCAAAAAAAGCCAGAACCAGTTGCTCCTGTTGCTCCAATTATTCCTGAAATTAAAGAACCAGTGAAAAAAACATATTTTAATGAACTAGAAGAAGTTTTTAAACAAAAAGGTAAAGTAGAGAAAATGAACATGAAGATTAACTTTAATTCTGGTGC
The DNA here is from genome assembly GCA_028706105.1 of Candidatus Margulisiibacteriota bacterium. Taxonomy (NCBI): domain Bacteria; kingdom Bacillati; phylum Candidatus Margulisiibacteriota; species Candidatus Margulisiibacteriota bacterium. The sequence goes on along the minus strand of JAQWCF010000021.1, from coordinate 11,691 downwards.
ATCTGCGGTTAAGAGTGAATATGAAAAAGTTATACAGAATTATGCTGAATTTCTATTATACCATCCAGAAATTAACCTGATTATTAAGGGATACACAGATAATCAAGGTGATAAGAAATTTAACCAACAACTATCTGAACTTAGAGCAAAATCAGTGGCAAATGTACTAATTTATAAATTTGGAGTTAATAAAAAAAGAATTATAGTGCAAGGTCTTGGTGAGGCAGATCCAGTTGCAACTAACAACACAGAAGCTGGGCGTGCACTAAACAGAAGAATCGAAGCGTCTACGTTTTAATCTAGTATTAAAAATACATAGCATAACTAATAATTAGTTGTGCTATGTTTGCAGTTTTTATTTAATTAAATACTCTATAAATACGCCTAAAAACAACAGAAGGCTAAACATTTTCTGTAATTGAACTGTTTCTAAAACAAGCTCGTCTACATCGTCACGAACCAATTTAACAACCAGCTTATACGCTCTAAAAGCAGACAAGAATACAATCAATAAAGGAAAGTATTTATTACTAAAAATAACCAATAAAAATAACATCACATAGGGTAAAATTATTTCTACATAATAACGTCTCTTCCCCCTTACTCTTGTCATTAAAGAGTTGTCGCTGGTTTCTTGTAAGTAGTTTGCCGTAACAATCGATGAAACATACAAACCAAAGGGGATAGAAAACAAAAGCAATCTAAAAGAAAAGTCAGCAGTAAAAGCGTAATAAATTGTTGAAAAAAGTAGTGGTCCCAATAAAAGAAAAACAATTATTTCACTATACTTACTTTTTTTTATTAAATTATTTTGCGGAATATATATTTGCCAACCTAACCAACCCAGCAAAACAAACCACATGAGGTTTACGCTGGAATACAAAACAAAAAACAACAACAACACAAAAAATACAATCCATAACAACACAACCCAAAGTATCATTTTCTTCGATTTAAAAAATTTTTCTGACAACATTATTATTGGTTCAAATATTGACCGAGATGATTTGCCTTTTTTAAAAACAAAGTATTCGCTAACCAAATTAATTGCTAAAACAGCCACTGCAACTGTTAAGATCATTAGAACAAAAGGCAACAAACCAATCAACACATTGTTGTTCTTAGCAACCAAAAAACAAACAAAAACTGGAATAACAGAAACAAACAAAGGGTACATTTTTATAGATAACAACAACGACTTTATATTTTTAAACATTATCAGCCATTATAGTAAAAAATATCAGTAACATCCAATAATTGTTTTATTCATCTAGCTCATGGCTTATTAACTGCAACATCACAACTAGGTTATCTGGCAATTTGCCAAACCTATCCTCACATTCTTTAACTAGGTTGATAACTTCTTGTTTGCTACTAAGCACAGCAATAGACTTATACAACGCTAATCTGATACTCATATCTGGGATATACTCTTCTGGAATATATGCTTCCATCCTAGTGGAAATGTTCAAATAAGGTCTTTCTCTGTGCTTTTCGCCCTTTTCCCTAGCAATTGCTTCATTTAATATATGCATGTAAAATTCAAAGCCTACTGCTTCCATATAACCACTTTGGGCAGTACCAAGAATATTTCCAATCCCACGCAACTCCAAATCCCTAAGCGCAATATCATAACCTGATCCTAAAGCAGAAAATTCCATTAAAGCTTCGAATCTTTCTTTCACTTCTTGAGTAAACAATGTTTTATCCTTATACAATAAATAACAATAAGACTGAACCTGATTTCTTCCTACTCTACCTCTAAGCTGATGAAGCTGCGCAAGCCCAAAATGCTCTGCATTATTTATTATCATTGTATGGGCATTAGGTATATCCACCCCGTTTTCAATGATTGTAGTAGCAATAAGTACGGGGAATTTTCCCTCATAAAAATCTATCATCAACTGCTCTAATTGATTCGCACTCATCTGCCCATGACCAACACGAATATCAATCTCTGGCAAAACATTATGTATTTGATTCTGCAAATGAATAATGTCACTTATCCGGTTATGTAATATAAAGACTTGCCCCTTGCGTTTAAGCTCAAACTTAATCTTGTCCCTTATATAACCTATATCAAACTCATGTGACTCTGTAAGGATAGGCAAACGTTCCAGTGGTGGCGTATTAATAACACTAATATCTCTGATTCCAGAAATAGACATGTATAATGTTCGCGGTAAAGGTGTAGCAGATAAGGTTAAAACATCTATATGGCTTCTATATTTTTTAAGCATCTCTTTTGCAATAACTCCAAACCTCTGCTCCTCATCTATTATAAGTAGTCCTAAATCAGCAAACTCTATGTCTTTTTGTAATAATCTATGTGTACCAACTATAACGTCTATAGTTCCCATCTTTAGTTTATTTAATGTTTCTTTTTGTTCTTTCTTTGTCTTGAATCTATTAATAAACTCTACGTTCACTCCTAGACTACCAATCCTGCACTTAAAAACCTCATAATGCTGTTTGGATAAAATTGTAGTTGGTGCAAGCACCGCCACCTGTTTTCTGCTAATAACTGCCTTAAGTGCTGCTCTAATTGCGACTTCTGTCTTTCCAAATCCAACATCACCACAAACGAGTCTATCCATTGCCTTGCGAGACTCCATGTCTTTTCTAATATCTTCAATAGCTTTTAACTGGTCTCTTGTTTCTTGAAAAGGAAAGGTTTCTTCCATCTGCAAAATGAGTTCACTGTCTTCCTGAAACGCAAAGCCTTCTCTTAACTTACGATTTTTATAAAGACTAAAAAGGTCTTTTGCAATATCTTTAACAACCTTCTTAACTTTCTGCTGTGTCTTTTCCCATTGTTTGTCTCGTAAGGAATTAATAACGGGAGAGATACCGCCTGAAAATTTATAAATCCTGGCTAATTGCTCAATCGGGATAAAAATCTTATCGCCTTCTTGATACTCAACCACAGCATATTCGCCTTCAAACTCACCAAATTTCATTCGTTCAAGACCCTGATAAATACCTATCCCATGGTTAATATGAACCACCTTGTCACCGATGCTTAAATCAAAAAGGATTTCATGTGGAATTACATACTCATGTCGCTTAATGCTCTTGTCGTAAGGTGCTATTTCTACTCTATCATTTTTAGAAAGTGACCGCTGTGTAGTTGGCTCAAAAGTCCTGATATCATCTATGACAGTATCAAAAAGCTCTAGTCTGATAGGAGCGTTACTATTTGAAGGGAAAATGTCTATAATGCTTCCACGAATAGCATACTCGCCTGGATTAAGGACCAACTTTGTTCTGGAATAATGGTTTGTTTCGAGCTCGGTTATTGTCTGCTCAATATCAATTATTAATCCAACCTCAAATTTCATAGTGGAATTATTTTAATCTCATTAAGGCTTAAAGGCAAATACTCCCCTTCGTCATTTTGTGACACATCCCCAATTTGGGGAGGCTTTTAAATTCATTTCAATATACATTTTAAAGATCAACTAACCAAATATTCGGCTCCCCGAATCGGGGAGCTGTCAGCGTTCACTGAGGCTCTCGAAGTGATAAGCTGACTGAAGGGAAATTACTACTTGAATATGACTTTCAAAATCACTACAATAAAGAAAAACAACTTAAACCCACTTTAGGGGGTTTGGGGCTAAGGAGTTCACTATGTTAAACAAAAAAATGCAAGATGCGATTAATGACCAAATCAACTTCGAACTATATTCAGGATACATATATCTAGCAATGTCTGCTTACTTTGAATCAATCAGCCTCAAAGGAATGGCTAGTTGGATGAGAGTTCAAGCAATGGAAGAGCAAGCTCATGCTAAAAAATTCTATGATTTTGTAATAGATAGAGGAGGGAAGGTCTTCCTTTCTGCTATTGGCGACCCAGGCAAAGAATGGAAAAGCCCAATTGATGCTTTCCAATTTTCCCTTGAACATGAAACCAAAGTAACCGCACGTATTGGAAAACTAATGGACCTAGCTTATGAACTAAAAGACCATGCTAGTGCTAGCTTTCTACAATGGTTTATTGATGAACAAGTAGAAGAAGAAGCAAGTTTTGATGATATTATCCAAACCCTAAAACTTGCGGGTGATTCAGCTGGTCTTTTTATGATAGACAAAGACCTTGCTACTAGAGTTTTTGTTCCTCCTATGGGAATAACACTATAGTGGATAAGTCCGCTCTTTTTAAATTAGGTTATGGTGTTTATATTGTAAGCTCATTTCTTGATAAAAAATATAATGGTCAAATAGCAACTGTTGTCTTCCAGGTAACTTCTCAGCCTGCAAGAATAGCGACCTGCATTAACAAGGAAAATCTGACTCATGGATACATAGAAAAGAGTGGCTTTTTTGGTGTTTCCGTTTTGGAACAAGACACACCAATACCCTTCATAGGTAAATTTGGATTTAAAAGTGGTAGAGATAAGAACAAATTCGAAGACACTAAGTATGAAATCGGCGAAACTGGTACTCCGTTAGTAACTGAAAACTCTGTAGCTATTATGGAAGCAAAAGTTATTAATCAGATGGATATTGGAACCCACACTATGTTTATTGGTGAAATCCAAGGTTGTAAAAACTTATCAAACGACATTCCTCTAACTTATGACTATTATCATAATGTAAAGAAAATGAAATCACCAAAGGCAGCACCGACCTATAATGGCTAAATAGCCGGCTTTTCAGGAAATAACTTTAATATTTTTTTAATGTAATTTTTTGTTATGAACAAACCCATTGAGAATATTACATTCTATGCACGATATATTTCTATGCAGAAAAAACTAATATCTTTAAATCAAAAAACATTAGCACTAAAAAGAGTTATTGTTGACACCTATACTATGTATCATTCTGAAATAAATATTATTAATAAAGGGAAAGAGTCTTTATATATAGAACCCACTAATACTGCGCTATCAAGCAACAACTATTCTATTTTAAAAAGGGTTCAACGATTATTTATGGTGCCCAAAAAACTAGCAATAACAGGAAGGCTTTTTGCAATTGGTGATGTCCATGGCAGTTATACAAAATTAGTTAAACTTGCTCATATGCTTGATTTTGCGAAAGAAGATATTGTTATTTTTCTAGGAGACATAATTGATAGAGGTTTAAATACAAGAGATGCAATCGATTTCTTGGAAAACTTGAAAACCAAAACAAATTTAGTGTGTTTAGGCGGCAACCATGAAGCGATGTTTTTACAATCACAAACCTCCTGGGTTTTAAATGGTGGGCTAGAAACTCTACTCAGCTATGGTGCAACATTATCATTTCACAATGTCACAAAAGATGAGTTTTTCTTAAACTTTGAAATACCGGCAGTAATCGCAAATAAACTCTGGCAAAAAATGAATAAACATGGCTTAGCCAACAACCAAGGAACCATTATAAATGATTATCCGAACCTTAAATTATTAATGCAACTAATTCTTATCCACGGGGAAAGGTACGGAGGCGACTTTGCTAACCACATAGTGCAAGCGACGAACATTCAACCATTAATGCAACATGCTAAATTTTTTCAAGAGCTACGTGACTTTGCCCGGACAGATGGAAGTTGGCAAACACATTACCATTTCTCACATGCAGGGATTAATCCAAATCAAAAAAGTGATCTAGACTGTATGCTAGGAATAAGCGAGACCAGAAGCCCTTTATTAAATTCTGATTACAAAAGTAAATATAAATATATTTTTGGGCACACACCTGTAAATGCTATGAATTTGCATTATTTCAACTATGACTATGCAAAAATACCTTTTCAGAGCTACAGACCTTATATTTCAGACACTTGCGTTAACCTTGACACTGAGGCTTTTCGCAATGGACCTCTCACGGCGATAGAACTACCCTCAGAATCTTTTCACTTTAGTTTTTAATTTAATATATAGTCTTTGAAATATTCAAACATTGTTCATCCTGAGCATTGTCGAACTAAGCTTGTGAACGTTATAATGAATCCCTTGGCATGGAGAGATCGCCTAGTCCGGTTTATGGCGCACGCCTGGAAAGTGTGTATACCGTAAGGTATCGAGGGTTCGAATCCCTCTCTCTCCGCCAGTTCAATGTTTTCGCAATAAACGTTCATCAAATTTTACATGTATTGGCTCTTCACCTAACGACTACCCCATGAAAAGTAAAACCAGCTCTACTCCAGTAATATGAAAAAAAATCATTAAATAGCAAGTTACATATTGAAGTATAGTAATAAATCCTATATAGTAGTAACTATGAACTATCAGGATAATAATGAAGAAACGGTTGCGCAAAAATTAAGGAAAGCCAATCTAAAAATCACACCTCAAAGAATGGCAATTTTAAGCGAGCTTATCCACAACAGCAATCACCCCACCGCAGACACTGTTTACCAAAAAATTAAACAAAAATTACCTAATATATCATTTGATACTGTTAATAGAACATTAATTACTTTTACTAGGAATAGCATTATTAAACGTACTGAAGACCAAGATGGAGCAAAAAGATATGACCCAAAGACAGAACCGCACCATCATTTTCACTGTATAGTGTGCAATAGGATTATTGATTTTATGAACACGGAATATAATATGGTTAAACTACCAGAAAGTATAACCAAAAAACATCAAGTATTGAGCCAAAAAATTGTTTTAGACGGAATATGCGAAAATTGTAAAAACAAAAGCAATAACAACGGTCAAAATATTTATTAATGAATTGAAAGGAGTTGTATTTAAAATAAAATATATTTGAATATTGAGCCTATTTTCAATTTAAGAAGGTTCATCAGTCAATTAAGTTAAAACGAATTAAAGGAGTTTATTATGTCAAACAATAAGTACACATCAATAGTAAAGCTTGATTTCCAGTACGCACATAGGTTCATGAAATGGCCAAGAGAAGCAAAACACCTTCACGGTCACTCCGGTCTTTTAGAACTTGAGCTTGAAGATACAGTGGATTCGGTAACAGGATTTGCGCATGCTTGCAAAGATGGATTCAAAAAAGCATGGGAGGTTTGTGACCATTTTCACCATGCATCATTATTTCAAGAAGGCGACCCACTTCTTGAGGCTGTTCTTGCCGTATACAAACAAGAAGACATTAACAACGACTTAGAGAATTGTGTTCCTCTTAAAAAAATAAACCATGCACTTGCTTGGTCTTATCCAGAATACAGAATAGTTGTAACAAAAAAAGTTTCTACTTGTGAGAATCTTTGCGAGCTTTTTTACGAACTTCTTAAAGACAAGATGCCAATCAAAAAAATTACTTTCCGCTCATCTTCTATGAATGCAGCCTCAAAGGAATTCAAATAAGAACAAAATGTAGTTCCAATATAGAGGGTACTCGCGAAGAAGGATAACTCATCGCTAACACCCTCTATGTTGCAAATTTGACAAAAGGTTTCTTTCCAAAAGCTACCAACTCAACGTACCATGTCACTTTACAATTCCAGTCAAACATATAATATGTTAACTATCATGATTAGTTTCTGTATTCGAACAAACTATGCCAGACCAAAAGAATTCCAGCTACTAATATCTTCCATTGATATCCTAACCCATATAGACAAAGAAATTATCATAACTGGAGTTTTACCAAAAAATATGGAAAGGGCTGATTTTATATACTTTCCAATGATAGAAGAAGCAAAAACAGGACAAACATCAAAAATGAGAGATAAAGGATTCGAGCTAGCGAACGGGAAATACATCGTTGCCTTAGATGATGATATTATAATTAATAAATTAATTATTACTGAAGACGATATTCAAATACCAAAATGTTATAACGTTAATGGTGGAAGATTTTATGATTGGTGCTGCCAACCACCTATAAGAAAAATGGACTACTCTGAGCCATATTCTAAAAACAATTATCTGTCTGGACAATGTTTTATTATAAAAGCTGAAATAGCAAAAAAAATAAAACATGGAAACAAGCTATTCCACGAAGGGGATGATGTAGACTATGGCATGAAGTTACAAAATGCAGGATATATATTTACATTATCAGAAAGTTTATTCATTCATAATGACAAAAGAATTATAAATGTAGAAGAACTAATGCAGCAAACGCATAAAATGATAGAATCATTCAAAATCCAAAACAAATAAATTAATCCACCAAAAACACTCAGATAACGAACAACTTGGCCATCACAGCTCTGTCTGGCTCAGCCAACAGAGTATTTCCATCCATTGAACCATTGAACGATTGAACGATTGAACTGTATAATACAATTATGATAATTACTCGCTTTGCACCAAGCCCAACAGGGAATTTACATATCGGAGGAGCTAGAACGGCTCTTTTTAACTATTTGTATGCCAAGCATTGTAAGGGGAAATTTCTTCTACGTTTTGAAGATACTGATGTAGAAAGGTCTAAAGAAGAATATGCAACGCAGATAAAAAAATCACTTAAATGGATAGGTATAAATTGGGATAATGAAGAAGTTCCATACCAATCCAAAAGGCTGCAAGTATATGCTTCTTATAAAGACCATCTTATCGAAAAGGGACTTGCTTACAAAAAGGACGGAGCCATTTACTTAAAAGGAAAAGACAATGTCGAAGATTTCGTTATCTGGAGATCTGACGGTATGCCAATTTTTCATTTTACTGTTGTAATTGATGACCATGATATGCACGTTAACTGCATTATTCGTGGTGTTGACCATTTAACTAATACTGAAAAACATAAAATTATTTATGACTATTTGGATTTCCCAAAACCTGAGTGGCACCACATACCCTTAATTGTAGATGAAAACAGTAAACCGCTTAGCAAAAGAAGAGATGATGCAAGCGTTACTTTCTACCAAGAGAAAGAATATTTACCAGAAGCTGTCATGAATTACTTAGCGAGACTTGGATGGGGGCATGAAAATCAAGAAATTTTTTCAGAAAAAGAATTAGTCGAACTATTTGACGTTAATAAAGTATCAAAAAACCCTGCCAAAATTGATTTTAAAAAGCTTAATTGGTTAAACTCTCAATATATTAGCAATGCTGATGCTTCTATGTTTAAAAAATATCAACAATACTCCAATATTCAAAAATCAATAGATAACGCTGAACGTTCTGACTTATACAAAGAATTAATGAAAAAAGTACAAATAAAAGCATTTAGCGTCCAAGAACTAAATGAATTACTGCACCCTTTTGTTAATGATTTTCTTGCAGGAGAAGAACTGCTTAAAGAACATCAAGTTTTTATCCTCAGTCTGCTACCACAAATCAAAAAAGTATTAGAAAATATCCCACAGGAAAAATGGACAGAGAGTGAGTTAGATGAAAAACTTAGCCAGCTTATGACGCTCAACCAGATTACATTTAAAGATATAGCCATGCCACTAAGAGAACTTATAACAGGCCAAAAAAAATCACTTGGTATCGGAGAAATACTCTTTTACTTAGGCAGAAAAACAGCACTGAGCAGATTACAAATACTTTAGACCCTTCCGACTCAACTACGTTGAGCCACCTTCCCTTGCAAAGGGAAGAATTATAACAAAACTTCTATTGACCCCCCGCCTAACAAGCAAACCCAAATTGATTTCTACAACAAATAATGTTAATTTATCTGTGGTAAAGTGAACACGTTTTGTAAACATGAAATAATTAATAAGGATAGAAATAAATGAATTGGATTTTATTAACTATAGCAGGACTATTTGAAGTTGGATTTGCAATATGTCTTGGTAATGCAAAAGAAGCAACAGGAATAGTTGCAACGTATTGGTATGGGGGATTTTTACTTTGCCTCACAATCAGTATGTTATTACTTGTTAAGGTAACACAGGAATTACCTATTGGAACTGCATATGCAGTATGGACAGGAATCGGAGCTGTTGGTACTGTTTTAATTGGGATAATCATCTTTAAAGAACCTGCTGATTTTTGGAGACTTTTTTTCATAACAACACTAATTGTCTCAATTATTGGACTTAAGTTTGTATCGCATTAAACATACATCTAAAAGCTCCCTTTTAACGTTAGCTAGTTAATCCTTCCCCTTAATAAAAAACTCTTAAAAACCCAAGCTTTATCAATAACTAAATAACAAGCTATAATAACCTCATGAAAAAAATATTAACCCTTGGCGTTGAGTCGTCCTGTGATGAAACATCTGTGGCTGTTATAGAAAATGGCAGAAAAGTTTTAACTAATATTATTTATTCTCAAATCAAAGACCATCAGAAATATGGTGGTGTTGTTCCTGAAATGGCATCCAGACTACATGTTATGAACATCATCCCCTGTATCACAAAAGCCATCAAAGAAGCAGGCATAAAACAAGAGGACCTCGACCTAGTAGCTACAACCAAAGGACCGGGATTATTGGGTGCCTTAAGTACTGGAATTACTGCTGCTAAAACACTAGCATATACACTGAAAAAACCCTTTATTGCTGTACATCATTTAGAAGGACATATCTATTCCAATCTTTTAGATGACAACTCAAATTTCGAATACCCATGTTTAGCACTAATTGCCTCTGGTGGACACACCCAACTTGTTCTCATCAACAAGCCGTTCGACTACCAGTTAATTAGTAATACCTTAGATGACGCAATAGGTGAAGCCTTTGACAAGTCAGCAAGAATCGCAGGATTAGGCTATCCTGGTGGACCAATTATTGATAAGCTTGCTCAAGAAGGTAACCCTAAAAAATATCGATTCCCTTCTGTTAAAACAGCAAATCCCTTAGACTTTAGCTTTAGTGGGCTAAAAACAGCTGCTCTACACATGAGTAAAGAATTAAACCTTCTTGAACAACCAAAAGATAGCCAAATAATGAAAGACTTCTGTGCGTCTTTCCAAAACAAACTTATTTCTGAATTAACGGGAAAAACATTTAAAGCTGCAGAAGAATATAACGCAAACCAAATAATAATTGCTGGTGGTGTGGCGGCTAATTCATTTTTAAGGAAAGTTTTAGTAGAAAGAACAGATTTAAATGTTTCACTGCCTCCACTAAAATACTGTACAGATAATGCGGCCATGATCGCTTGTGCGGGACACTATAGATACTTAAACGGGGAAACAACTGCTTTAGATATTGAACCAAAAGCTAATTTGAGTTTGTTTCCAGAAAAATCCAAGTTATAACCCTTTTTTCTACCTTCATATGATATTTGTTTCTAAATATTTCTGGTGCTGGTTTGCTTTTCATCATTTTCCTCCTTCCTAGCCTGCCAAAGAGGATTAAGTTGTCGTCCTCTCTAAGAATTATAAAAAAAGCTTTATCCTCATAATTTTATCTATACTATAAGCTATTCCCTTTAACGAGAATTATTAAACATTTATCCTATCTAAATTTATGAATATAACTATTTTTTTAAGGAAACTAAAAATTCACTTACCGACTCTCTTCCATGAGAGTTAAGTAAATTTAAAATATGACTACCTATAACTGCTCCGTCAGCAATTTTTTTCAATTGATTCACATGCTCTTTAGACGAAACTCCAAAGCCAGCAAGCACAGGTAGAGACGTTTGTTGTTTAAGCTTTTTCACAAAGTTCTTACCCTCGTCGCTTATCTCTTTACCAGCACCAGTAATCCCAACCTTCAGGGTAGTATAAATAAACCCCTTGGAGACTTTAATGACGTTTTGTAGCCTTGAGTTACTAATATCTGGAGACACAACATGAATAGGATATACACCCTTAGCGTCTGCTATTTTGATATAATCTAATCTCTCGTCAAAAGGAATAT
>JAQWCF010000020.1 GCA_028706105.1 Candidatus Margulisiibacteriota bacterium | reverse complement strand
AGGAACACCAAGAAGAATACAGTTGAGCACAGATTTAGATTAAATCTTCATATCAAGAAAAGGTTATTAAGTCGAGGAGACAATCTATGTCTAACAAAAGCGCCTCTATTAGTTTATAATTTAGTCCATGCTAGAAAATATTGCCTTAAAGTATCGTCTTAATCATAACCAAAAAAAAGAAGCTGAAGAAATAATCCAAGAATTAATGCTTGCTAATGCTTCCTTAACGCCATTCTTTTTCGAAAAATTTGAAGCAGATACTACTCAAATATCCACAGCATTCATCACCTATCTACGCGAATTACGATACCCACAATATACTGCTTATCGTAAAGAACTATCATCTCTCCTAGATGCTATCCATAATAATAACCATGTTTTTAGAGTCATCTATAACGATAATTTTGAGAGTGATGATTACCAAATTAGTTATCTGGAATCTGCACCCAAACAAACAAACATTGAGGCTAAACTCAAAGAAAAGAAAGAATTTCTGCAACAATTAAAAAATTTAATAACGATGGGGTTACCACTATGACAAATTTTCAACAAAATACTCCCATTCATAAAATTCTTATTAACGAACAAGTATTGGAGTCAGCACTAACAAAAAGAATCATTAATAAGCTCCCAAAGGCTGAACAAATTGTTTTCCAAGATGAAAAATTAAAAGAAATCGTGAAAAAACATGATGAATCCACCACTCTTTTGTTAACAAAACTCAAAGGACAGCCAATTATCATGTGCCCAGGCACTACTAAACATCACTGCTGTAATTATCGTATCTTAAATATCGGACACAACTGCACCTTTAATTGCACCTACTGTATCCTTCAAGACTATCTAAAAACAAAAGCCCTTTCTGTTTTTACAGATATACCAGAATATATGCAAAAAAACATAATAGAAAAGAACATAGACGCTGGAAGCCTCTACAGAATTGGGACTGGCGAATTTACTGACAGTCTAATCATTGATGACATTACCGAATTATCCACAGATTTAATAAATTTCTTTCGAGATTATCCTAACATCATCTTAGAGTTCAAAACAAAATCCACCAACATAGAAAGCTTACTAAAAACTAAGCCAGCTAAAAATATTATTGTTGCTTGGTCAGTCAATTCAGAAAAAATATCAAACACAACAGAAAGCGAATCACCCAGCCTCGACGAAAGATTACAAGCAGCAAAAAAAATAACAGACCATGGGTATGATGTAGCTTTCCATTTCGACCCCATGATTCTTTACACTGATTACTGGAAAGACTACCAACTAACTATTCAAAAAATATACACTACTATCCCCAAAGAAAAAATACGTTGGATAAGCTTAGGCACACTAAGATTCACCAAAGGATTAAAGCCTACTTTCTTAAAAAGAAGCCCGCTGTTTATTGACGAGTTTATTCTCTCTGATGACCAAAAGTTCCGATACTTACGTTTCCGCAGAGAGCAAGCATACAAAAAAATGTTAACAGAAATTAAAAAACATCGCCCAAAACAGTTTGTGTATTTATGCATGGAGTCAGCTGTTATCTGGAAAAATGTTTTTGGTTTCAACTTTAAAGATAACGAAGACTTTGAGCTATGGTTTAACAAAGAGGTTTTTACGCACCTATGACAAATCAGCTTGGATTAGGAACGTGGCAATTTGGGAAACACTTTTGGGGAGATGTAAAAGATGAAGAAAGTCTGGATATTATAAAAACAGCCATTGAAAACGAAATAACCCTAATAGATACAGCCCCAGTTTACGGAGATGGCCACGCAGAAGAAATTGTAGGAAAAGGCATCAAGGGACAAAGAGAAAAAGTGTTTCTGGCAACAAAGTGCGGACTTATCCATAATAAAAAAGGATTTTTTCATGACCTTACGCCCTCTTCACTGGAAAAAGAACTTAGTTTATCTCTGAAGCGTTTAAATGTTGACTATCTGGACTTATACCAAATCCATTGGCCAGATAAAAACTATTCAACCGATAAAGCAATCGAAACGCTTCTTAAATTCAAAGAAAAAGAATTAATAAAAAATGTTGGAGTATGCAACTTAACAATACAGGAACTTGAAAAACTAGAATTACTTTCTGAACTAAAATCAGTGCAAATACAATATTCTCTTCTTGATTATCCAGAACAAAAGCCTATTATGGATTTTTGTAAAAACTATGAGCTTCTAAGCTTAACTTACGGCACCTTCCAAGGCGGATTACTGTTAGATAAGTATTCCTCAATTGCTGAGATTCCTCAAAAATCTGCAAAAAACTTTTTCTATCAAGGAAAAGATCCAACCAATTGGCTAAAAATACAAACCATTATCTCTGAACAAAAAGCACTTGCACTCAAAAACAATGTCTCTCTACCACAACAAATATTGGCATCAACTCAACAACTATCTAATTCCAGTTTTACATTAATTGGTTGTCGAACTGTAAAGCAACTTACTGATAACCTATCCATGCGTCATTCCCGCCTTCGCGGGAATGACAGATAAAAACTCGGAATAACATAACGAATAAAAAACCATAAAGCAATTAAACTAATACCTATAATCATACCAATTGACTTGCTGACCATTTTTTGTGTACTATTATTAACATGTCTAATGTACTAGAAAATCTCATTCAATCTAAAGTAAAAAGAAAGCTACTTGAACTGTTTTTGTTTAACACAAACAAAAACTACCACACAAGGGAGCTAAGCAGACTAATAGATGAGCCAATTTCCGCCGTTCAAAGAGAAACTAAAAAACTAGTCGCTGCTCAAATTATACATAGGTACCCGCAAGGTAACCAAGTAAATTATTTTGTGAACACCCAAAACCCTTTCTATGATGACTTCAAAAGAGTTATCCTAAAGGCTACAACTGAGCCCAAAAACATCTTTAAGTTACTTGTTAAAACTAAATCATTAGAAATTGTTCTATTACACAGCCACACAGTAAAACATCCGATGGACTTCTCTAAACCTATCCAACTCTTGGTGATTGGAACGTTAGCGCAAGAAGTAGTAGAAGAATATCTAAAAGCCACAATGGAAATATTTAACAGAGAATATGAATTAACGTACTATTCTCCTGAAGAATTCAGCATCCTAAAAGAGACTGACAAAGCAATACAACTAATATTTAAAAATAAAAAAAACGTACTTTATCTGAAAGGTGGCGAATAAGCCTTAGACCCTTCCGCCCTAAAAGGGCACCTTCCCTTGAAAAGGGAAGGATTATTAATAATGCATTAGCTAAATCATGCAGCAAAGCTTTTTATTTAAACAACTCAACTATTTCACAATCTAACCCATCTGCAATTAAATATAATGTTTCTACAGTAGGATTGGTTAATCCTTTTTCAACATAACCTAGAAAGCTTTTCGAAATTCCTATTGAATATGCAAGCTTTTCACATGACATATTCTTACTCTTTCTTAAAAAAGTAATATTTTCACCAATCTTCTTGATTTTTAAACTAATAGATAAATCAACTTCTCTTTTTATTCTCATATTATTTTGTTCTATATATAGACTTATATAAAAGCATATGATAAATTATTAGAATAAGCGTTCTATATATAGAACCAAAGGAGGCAATTAAACATGAAAAAAATCTGTACCGCTTTGGTCTTACTAATGTCATTTACGCTATCAGCCGATTGGAGCATCTTCACTGGTTACAATTTAGGAACTGAAATTAAAAGTAAATATTCTGGATCAACTGAGCTTCTTGATAAAACAACTGCACCATTTCTGATAGGTTTAGAATATAAAAACAAAATACAAGCTATTAACTATGCTGTAGGACTAGAATATACTATGGACAGAACAATTAATGAACTCGTTTACGCAGGGACAACAATACCTTACGGGACTCCTAACAAAATAAGCTTCGCTTCATTTTACGGAAATATCTATATCCCAACAATTCAAAATCTAAACTTAATTATTGGCATAAATCGTCCTTTTTTGATTACATACCTAATGACTACTGGGACTAGTTTTGATCTAAATGCATTAAATATTGGATATCAATTTGGGTTTGAATATTTCTACTCTCAAAACTTATCTCTTCAAGCATTATTTAGTATAAATAACTTTACGAGGGAATTAGCTCCACTTGGGAAAACTGAATACTACTCAATAAGTGGAGTTGAAATACAAGCAAAATATACCTTCTAATTCAAAATTAGTGTGAAACTTGTGCAAGATAAATTTGTAGAAATTTAATGGTTACTTTTGATTAAACAAAAGTAACCATTAACCCTTTACGTAATACTTGCCTGGTATCTGTCTAACAATACCTTGCATTTCTAAAAAAGATAAAACGGTCAAAAGCTTCTTGGTTTCAATCTTCGTTTGCTCTGACAAAATATCTATATAAATTGGCTCCAAAGAAATAGCTTCATATACCTGCTTTTCTTCTACTGATAGTTTGTAAGGAATTTCTTTTTCTATACTCTTTTTTGGAATAAGCCAGTTTAGCTCTTCAACAATATCACTTGCTGAACCAACTAATTTTGCGCCTTGTTTAATTAATTTATTGGGACCTTGGCTATAAATATCGGTAGCTCTACCAGGCACAGCAAACACCTCTCGATCATACTCTAAGGCTAGATTAGCAGTTATCATAGAACCACCTGAACTCTTGGACTCAACAACCACGACGCCACGTACCAAGCCCGCTATAATTCTATTTCTAATCGGAAAAGTGTTCTTGTCTGGATGTATATCTGGCGCAAACTCTGTTATAACAACACCTTTTTCAAATATGCTAGTATACAAATCTCGATTCGCTGCTGGAAACTGAAACTTCATACCAGAACCTATTACAGCTATAGTTTTTCCTGACAACAAAGCTCCTCTATGAGCGGAGGCATCGATTCCTTCTGCCAAACCACTGACAACAACACAGCTATATTCTGCCAGTTCCTTTCCTAAATCATAAGCAATACTTAAGCCATGTTGAGTTGCTTGTCTTGTTCCAACAATAGCAATTGAAGTGCTACTCTTTAAAATACTAGTATCGCCTTTGGCATAAATTAACACAGGCGCATCTGGTATCTGCTTTAATAATGGCGGATACTCGGCATCAAGATATGTAATAATGCTAACGTTATTTTTACCACAATATTCTTTAATGTCTTCCAGGTCTGTTCTTTTTTGCTTTAATAGCTTAGAAAAATTTTGTAAGTCTCCTTCGCTTGTTATAGCCTCCAAAAAAACTCTTTTATCTCTTGCCGAGGAAAGAGACACAGCGAGAAAAAGATCTAAATTATCCATTACAACATTCCCTAACACAAATTCTTGCCTCTCTATCAACAGATAAAATTTCTTCCAAAGATGGATTGCTTATTCTAGAATGGCAACTCATGGTTTCATCAACTAATTCAGTAATTTGCAAAAAAGAACACTGCTCACATAAAAACAAAGCAACTGCTTCTTCATTAGCACTATTATAAAAAGCAGGCAAAGAACCACCTAAAATTCCAGCCTCATATGCCAACGCTAAGCCTTTGAACTTCTTTAAATCTGGTTCACAAAAATCTAATTTTTTGCCTGCTAAAATTAAACTACTGTCTGTATATGGCAAAATTTCCCCCCTGCTAATAGCATAGAGTATTGGCATGCGCATATCCGGAGCCCCCATTTGTGAGATCACTGCTCCATTTGCATACTCAACAAGCCCATGCACAATGCTTTGCGGATGAATTAGGACTTTGATTTTGTCATAATCAACTCCAAACAACCAATGCGCTTCAATAATCTCAAGCCCTTTATTAATCATTGTCGCGCTATCGATAGAGATTTTCCTCCCCATAGACCAATTCGGATGCAACAACGCATCTTGAATAGTTACTTTTGATAAATCATCTTGAGCCCAAAAAGGACCACCAGAAGCAGTTAAAATTATATTTTTTACATCTTCCTTTTGATATCCCCTCATACACAGAGAAATCGCCACATGTTCACTATCTATCGGATATAAGGTAGTCTTGGACTTTGCCAGTGCCTGATTAACTAAGTGGCCAGCAGCAACTAACACTTCTTTGGAAGCAATAGCAAGATCTTTGCCTTTACTAATAACTTTCATTGTAGGAAGCAAAGCAGCGATGCCAACAATAGATACAATCGCCATGTCGTAGTCATCAATCTCAACTAAATTATTAAGCGCATCTTTCCCCTCATAAAATGTTACCTTCGGAAACTCTTGTTTAATTGCTAATAAATCTATTTTTCCACTAATTGCTACATACAAAGGAGAATATTTAATAATTTGCTTTCTTAAGAGTTTTAGGTTTTCATGTGCACTAATGCCCACTAGACTAAATTTATCCTTATTCTGACTAATTACATCTAGCGCCTGCACTCCAATATTTCCAGTAGACCCAAGGATAATTATTCTATTCAATTTATAATCCTATAAATAAAAGATAATAATAAACAATTGGCGCTAACAAAATAAAACTATCGGCTCGGTCTAAAATGCCACCATGACCGGGAAGGATATTACTTGAGTCTTTTACCCCATAGGTTCTTTTAATCAGAGACTCATACAAATCACCTGTTTGACCAATAACACCAATTATTGCTCCTAAAATCAAACTATGAATGGCTGGGATACTACCAATTCCAGACAAAATAACGCACGAAGTGATAACTGCTGCCAGAAAGCCAGCGACTGCTCCTTCTATGGATTTCTTGGGGCTAATGTCTGACAGTTTATGCCTACCAAGCAACATTCCTATCATATAAGCTGAAATATCCATTGCCCAAACAGTAAAAGCAAAATAAGAAATCAAGGCTTTACCATGATGAAAATTTCTAATTAAAACAAGAAAAACTAAACACCAACCAACATAAAGTATTGCTCTAAAATTTACTAATTCTTTCTGTTTATAAAAAAGTAGTTTTTTTGTATACAACTCATATAAAGAAATAAGCACAACTGCTACGGACAAACCAAAAGATATTAAATTATTCCATAAAAAAGAAAGTTCTTTAAAAAATCCTAAAAAAATTATAGTAATAACAACAGCATGGCCTATTAAGTAAAAGGTTCCATCAAATTCATTATCTACCATATGATAAAATTCGTTGAGCATGAGGATGGCAATTGCTATAACGAAAATTAAAAAAGGAAGACCTGCATAATAAGTAAACATTGGGTCCTTAACTACTAAAGTCGGGTCCATAATAAGAACAACAAAAGGGACTGTTACCGCAAGCGTTAACGCTCTTTTCGCTAGCTTCTTGATAGAAAATTTTCTTTTAAGAATCACTATACTCCCCCAAATCTCCTGCCTCTAAGACTATAATCATGTATCGCTTGCTGAAGCAATTCTTTATTAAAGTCTGGCCAATAAGCATCCGTAAACCACAGTTCAGAATAAGCCGCTTGCCACAACAAAAAATTACTCAATCTCTGCTCTCCGCTAGTTCTAATGATTAACTCTGGATCAGGAATTCCTTCTGTATATAATAAACCATTAAAGCCTTCTACTGTTAATTCTTTTCCTTCTTTTATTGCAAAATTAACTGCCTTCACAATCTCGTCTCTGGAGCCATAATTAAGCATGATGTTTAGCTGATGTTGTGTGTTCGAGGATGTTTTTTCTTCTGCTTCTTTAATTTTATGGCGCAATTTTTCATTAAAAGCAGACATATCTCCTAAAAATCTTAACTTTACTCCTCTTTTGGAAAGTTTATTCACTTCTTTACTTAAGACTTGCTGTAAAAGGGTTTGGAGAAAATTGACCTCTTCTTTTGGTCGTT
Source organism: Candidatus Margulisiibacteriota bacterium (assembly GCA_028706105.1). Lineage (NCBI taxonomy): Bacteria > Bacillati > Candidatus Margulisiibacteriota > Candidatus Margulisiibacteriota bacterium. Next base: position 19,965 of record JAQWCF010000020.1, on the reverse strand, counting down.
TCCAGTTCTCTGTAGAAAAAGCGTACACTGATAAATACTTTACACCTAATTCGCTACAAGCAGTAATAGTCCTTTTAAGTGCCTCCGCACCTTCTTTGTGACCAGCTGTTCTTGGCAATCCTCTCTCTTTCGCCCAACGACCGTTACCATCCATAATGATAGCAATATGTTGTGGGACATTTTCTAAAGACATTAGATTTCCATTATTTCTTTCTCTTTATGTTTAAGTAAATCTTCCACTTCTTTAATAAATTTATCCGTAACCACTTGAACCTCGTTTTCTAGTCTTTTCTTTGCATCTTCGCTCAGCTCTTCGTCTTTTTTAACTTTTTCAAGTTGGTCTCTTCTGATGTTTCTAATAGCAACTCTTGCTTCCTCTGCCATTTTCTTAACAGCTTTATCTAACTCTAGTCTTCTTTCTTCAGTTAAAGCAGGTATTACTAAACGAATGTTCACACCATCGTTGTTGGGATTCAAGCCCAAAGAAGCTTTAACTATTGCCCTCTCTACATCAGCAAGAGTGCCTCGGTCAAAAGGAGTGACCACAATAACATTAGAGTCCTGCACATGCATAGAAGCAACTTGTTTAATTGGCAAACTAGCACCATACACATCAACAACAACCCTGTTAAGAATGTCTGGATTGGCCCTACCTGTTCTAACTGTTGCAAAGTTGTTGGATAAACTTTCAATTGCTTTCTGCATACGTTGATTAATTTCGCTCATATTTTTTCCTCCTAGTTCCTTACCTTAGTCCCAATATCTTCACCCATCAGGATTCTTTTAATATTTCCCTTGGTACTCATATTGAAAACCTTCATTGGCAATTTATTATCTTTACTTAACGAAATAGCTGTTGAGTCCATAACTCGAAGATCTTTCGTAAGCACGTCCATATAGGTTATTTCTTTAAACATTTTTGCATCGGTGTGAACAGCAGGGTCCTTATCGTATACACCATCTACTTTTGTCGCTTTCAAAATGAGGTCTGCGTCTATTTCAATTGCCCTTAAAACCGCAGCAGTATCTGTGGTAAAAAAAGGATTTCCTGTTCCACCTGCAAAAATAACTACTCTATTTTTCTCTAGATGTCTTACCGCTTTCTGTTGAATAAATGGTTCCGCAAATTCTCTCACATCAAAAGAAGTTTGCACTCTAGACTCAATCCCAACTCTTTCAAAAGCATCTTGCAAGGCTAAGGCATTCATAACAGTTGCTAACATTCCCATATAATCAGCCGTGACCCTGTTCATGCCATTTGAAGCAGCACTAAGGCCTCTAAAAATATTCCCACCACCAATTACTATAGCTAATTCTATTTCTTTATTTGTTTTAACAAATTTTATTTCTTCGGCTAATTCTTTTAAAAACTCAGGATCTATTCCATACTGTCTATTGCCTAAAAATGCCTCTCCGCTCAACTTTAAAAGAACCCTTTTGAAATGTGTCATTTATTAAAAACTCCTTGCTTATTAATTTGCTTAACTAAAATTATTACAAAAAATACCAAAAAGGGAAAGAGGACAGATTATTTTGCCTCCAACCAATTATGCGCCACTGAAGCATTTACAACCAACTGAACATCCAGTTGATATGAACTCTCCATTGTTTTCACGATAACATTCTTCAATTGTTCAGCTTCTGCTTCTTTAACCTCAACAATTAACTCGTCGTGTACCTGCAACAACACTTTTGCCTCAAAACCACTAATTTCCTTATCCAATTGAATCATGGCAAGTTTAATAATATCAGCGGCTAACCCTTGCATTGGGTAATTAATGATCATCCTTATCTGTGAATTTTGTTCTCGCTTGCCAAGAGAAGCAAAATCTCTAAAATATCTTTTCCTACCATATAACGTTTTAATGTATCCATTTTCTAAGACAAACTGAGGCGCCTCATCCATAAATTTCTTAATATTAGGGAAATTACTAAAATAAACATCAATATGATGTTGTGCTTCATGTACCTCCATCCCTAAACTATTTGCCATATTAAAGGCACCCATTCCATAAGCTAATCCAAAATTAATTGCTTTCGCCTTACCTCTCAGCTCTTTAGTAACAGCTTCAAGCGGAACACCAAAAACTGAGGCAGCAGTAGCGCTATGGATGTCTTGTCCTTTCAAAAAAGCCTCAATCAGCTTCTCGTCTTTACTAATATGTGCCAGGATTCGAAGCTCTATCTGGGAATAATCTGCAACTATCAACACATATCCTGGTTTAGCAATAAAAGCTCCTCTTACCTTGCTACCAGAATCTCCCCTGATGGGAATATTTTGTAAATTGGGGTCACTGCTACTAAGTCTACCAGTAGAAGCAACAGTAGCATTAAATGTGGTGTGTAGCCTGTCAGAGCTATCAGTTAACTTTGGTAAGGCATCAACGTATGTGTTCAGTAGTTTGTTTAATTGTCTATATTCAATTAGCTTTGTTGCAATTTCATATTTACTAGCCAGCTCTTCTAAGACATCAATATTAGTGCTGTAACCTGTTTTAATTTTTTTAGAAGTTGGTAGCTTTAACTTATCAAAAAGAATTTCTTGTAACTGCTTATTAGAATTAATATTAAATTCTTCGCCAGCTAATAAATACACAGCTTGCTCTATTACCTTTAATTCACTATGTAACTCTAGCGACATTTCTTTGAGGTACTTTTTGTCTAATAAGATGCCCTCTTTTTCCATCCTAAACAAAATATCAATAAGCGGTAATTCCATATCTTGATAAATAAATAACAAATCCTCTTCTTTCAACAACGAGGTCAATTTAGTTTTAAGCCTTAGTATTGCTGCGGCTCTTATTGCTAAATATTCCAGCGCTTTTTCGGCTGGTATTTCACAAAAGTGAAACTTCTTATTTTTGGATAGTAATTCTTTCTTTGTTTCTAGCTCTTCACTAAAATAAACTTTCAACATCCTTTCAACTTCTCTATTGCTTCTATCTGGCTCAAGCAAATAATCCATCACCAAAATATCATCATAAGTTCCTAATAAAACTAATCCTTCGCTATCTAAATAACGTATTAATCTCTTAACATCACTAATATTTTTATGTGCTTTTAATGCAAACAGTCCTTGAAGACTAGCGGTAGTCGTTGGTTTTTCCATAGCAAACATTGGTCCGAAAGAATCATGTTCAGTTGAAGAAAGATTTCCACAAGCAAAAGCAAGAGGAACAACAAAGCATTTTCCGTCTTGTGTGGAAAAACTAATTGCAACTAACTCATTGGTTCTGTCGTCATACTCACAATATAGTCCAATCTCTTGCTGGCTTGATAATAAGTCAACAACTCTAATAAGTTTCTCCTCGCTATCCACTACCTCAAAACTAATCATTTGAACGTCTCTCACAACTTTTTCAACACCAAGGAATCGCTTGATTAAACTATTTAATTCATACTTCTTAAAAAACTCTAATAACTTCTCATTATCCATAACAGTGTCAACAGCTTGTGTCTCAACCTCTAACACAGTATTGATTGTCACTAGCTCTTTACTAAGAAAAGCCTTATCTTTGTCCTGAATAAGCTTCTCCTGCAACTTACCTTGAATCTTGCTAATGTTTTCATATACTCCTTCTATTGTTTTATAATCTTGAAGTAATTTTATAGCTGTCTTTTCGCCAATACCCTTAACTCCCGGAATATTATCTGAGTTGTCTCCCATCAAGGCCTTCATGTCTATCATCTGCTCAACAGTTAAGCCATATCTCTCAAACACTTGCTCTGGACCATACTCTTCTATCTCAGAAATTCCCTTCTTAGTTAAAAGAACGTGAATATCATCAGTAACCAATTGAAAAGAATCTTTATCTCCAGTAACTATATAGGGACTAATTCCTTCTCTACTCAGTTTCTTTGCTAAAGAACCTATGACATCATCGGCTTCAAAGCCTGGTTGTTGCACCATATTTAAGCCTAATTCCTGCACAAACTCCTTGATAATTGGAATCTGACTAATAAATTCTTCTGGTGGCTTCTCTCTATTGGCCTTATATTCTTTATACATTTCATGTCTAAACGTTGGTTGTGGCAAATCAAAGGCAACATATATCTGCTCTGGGGAATAATTCTTAATTATCTGCAAAACCATGCTAACAAAACCAAATAAAGCATTTGTTGGCTGTCCTTCTTTTGTGGTCAATCCACCAACTGCAAAAAAAGCACGATAGGCTAAACTGTGTCCATCAATTAAGAGAGCTTTCTTCACGCTAATAATTTATCGCCTTTAGCTATATTTTCTGGTGCTACTTCATCAAAAAAAATAAGGACAGAATCTTTTGCCTTACCAGCATTCTTTTCTAATGAATTACAGACATCCTTGGAAATTTTTTGTTTTTGTTTTTTTGAAAGCTTCCCAGCTACTCTAATGTTTACATATGGCATAATAATCTCTCCTTTTTAAAATATTATACCACTAAGCGTCGTTTGTTCCTCGCCGTGACTTCGTGAATTTATTTAAAAAAATAAATTATAATGCTTTTAGTTTTCCGTTGGCCTTGATGCCTCGCATCCTTTTATAAGCTAACTCAGCACTAATAACACACATTGGTAGACCTATGCCGGGATTAGTATTCGCTCCTACATAATACAAATTTTTCACTTTCTTGCTTACATTTCTAGGTCGCAGCACGGCTGTTTGAAATAAAGTATGCGACAAACCAAGAGCGGTGCCTTTATAACTATTGTATTTCTTCTTAAACTCTTCAATACTAAAAATTTTCTGAAACTCTATTCTCTTAGATAAATTCTTAACACCCATCTTATCCTCAATTGTGTTAATGATAGTCTCAGCATAAGCCTTAACCTGTCCTTTGCTATAAATCATACCTGAAGCAATCGGCACAAACACAACCAAATTCTCTTTTCCTACTGGAGCCATCTCCTCATCTATTTTTGTTGAGTTAAAAACATAAAAAGAGGGGTCCATAGGCCAAATTGGTCTTTTCAGCATCTGCTCAAAGTTCTTTTCCCAATCAAAGGCAAAATAAAAATTATGATGGATTAGCTCTGGAATTTCTCCATCTACGCCTAAATACAAAATAAGCCCCGATGGACCAATAATCTTCTTCTCCCAATATTTTTTTGGATAAGTTTGATATTTCTTTTTAATAAGGGTGGTTTCTACAAATGCCATATCTGCATTGCACACCACCTCGTCAGCTCTTATGAAGTGCCCATTATCTAACCGAACCCCTTGAGCATATCCATTTTCAATAATTATTTCTTCAACCGAAGCTCCCAAGTAATAATTGACCCCTAATCCTCGCCCTATCCTTTCCAATGCCTCAACAAGTTTGTACATCCCTCCCATCGGATAATAAACCCCCTGATTAAAATCCACATGAGACATAATTTGATATAAAGCAGGAGTGTTATGGGGAGAGCCACCTAAAAAAATCAATTGATATTCTAATAGTTTTCTTAAATCTCTGTTCTTAAAAAATTTTCTAACATAACTATCCATAGATGCAAAAAGAGAAAACTTACTAATATTTTTCAACATATTAAAATTCAAAAAATCTAATAAGCTGTCATAATTACGATACATAAACTCTTCCATTGCGATACCATATTTCTCTTTCGCATTTTCTAAATACTCTTCAAGTTTGGCAAAACTTCCAACCTCAAAATGCTCAAAAACTTCCTTTAGTTTTTCCCTATTCGTAAAAATATCTTTATGGCATTTCTTATCTGAATCAAAAAAAACTCTAAAGGATGGCTCCAATTTAACTAAATGTAAATGATCCTCAATATTCTCTCCTAATAACTTAAAAAAATGTTCAAATACCTCAGGCATCCAATAACGAGAAGGACCCATATCAAAAGAATAGCCTTTGTCTTGAAGCAAATTGCATTTACCACCTAAGCGCTCTTCTTTCTCATAAAGAGCAACCTCGTAGCCTTTTTTCGCTAATAGACAAGACATTGCCAGCCCGCCAATGCCTCCACCAACAATAATAACCTTCTCGCTCAAATAACGGCTCCTTCTTAATCTAACTACCTCAATAATAACCCTATTTGAAACATAATTCTATAGACGCTAAGTCTTCAAAAAATTGTAGAAACAAAAAAATGGTGCAACAAATGGACACGACACACGATATATGTTTATGAACTATAAAATCGTTGCGTCTATAATAACCCAAAGCTTAAGCATAATCATCCCCGCCTATAATGAAGAGGTAAGAATAGAGGAAAACTTAATAAGGATAGATGATTTTTTAAATCAATACGCACCAAACAGTGAAATGATTATTGTAAATGATGGATCATCTGATAACACAAAACAAGTAGTTACCTGCTTCAAAAGAACTAGCCGCTCTCCAGTTTCTTGCCTAACTCATAAAAATAGAGGAAAAGGGTTTTCAGTAAACAGAGGCATGCTAACATCAACATCCGAATTACGGCTATTCACGGATGCCGATGGATCCACAGATATTCATGAAACACTAAAGCTCTATATAGCACTTCAAAAATTTTCGGCAGACGGCAGTATTGGCTCTAGAGCGCTACCTGGTTCAATAATAAAAAGTCCTCAACCCTTCCATAGAAAAATAACCGGCAACACCTTAAGAGCACTTACAAGAAACACTATCCTGCCAGGTATTCGTGATACTCAATGTGGATTCAAAATGTTTACAAAAGAATTTTCCGAGCTAGTCTTCCCAAAACAAACAATAGATGGCTTTTCTTTTGATTTAGAAATCTTATACCTAGCAAAACTCTATCACCAACTTGTAGTTGAAGTTCCAATTGTTTGGGAAGACCAAGCTGGAAGCAAGGTTGATCCAGTAAAAGAAAGCTTCCGTTTCATAAAAACACTGGGGATTCTTCTTATTAACAGATTGCAAGGCCAATACAGCTTAACTCCCCCAACACCAAACACTTAACCTAATGCTATAATGTCTGGTATGCAAGATCCATGGAATACCTTAACTTTTGACTCAATTCTTACTGAAACAGAAAAAGTTACTGGCTTAAAACTATCCAATCTTGTCATTCAACGTAATAGCTACGTGAACCGAGTTTATGAGCTAACTGTTAAACAAAGTAACCAAAAATTAATTGTAAAATTCTATAGACCAGGACGTTGGACTAAGCAAATGATTCAAGAAGAACATAACTTCTTGTTTGAATTAGCTAGTGCCGAGCTACCTGTTATTGTGCCACTTATTTTTAACAAACAAACTCTTTTTAATTTTAATGACATCAACTTTACCATTTTTCCCAAAAAAGGCGGAAGAGCCATAGACGAACTTAACCAAGATAGCTGGACTCTAGTGGGGAGGCTTCTTGGAAGAATACATTTAATAGGAAAACCCATCCAGCATTCAAAGCGCATTATCTGGACACCTGAAAAGGCAACTAAGAAAAGTTTAAACTACTTATTAACAAACGACTTTATCCCAATAGATTACATGGTCTCCATCGAAAGAGTTGCTGATTTTTTTATGCAAAAGGCATCACTATTATTCAAACAAGAACCTCTTTTTCTAATACATGGCGATTGTCACCTTGGGAACCTCATTCATCGACCAGAGGAAGGAATATATCTCGTTGATTTTGACGATATGTGTATAGGACCAGCAGTCCAAGATCTTTGGATGCTTTTACCAGGCAACGTCAACCAATGCGACAAAGAAATCAACTGGTTTATCGACGGATATGAAACTTTCAGCTCCTTTAACCTCCAGTCACTACAATTAATACCCATATTAAAAGTCATGAGAATGATTCATTTTGCAAGCTGGTGTGCATTACAATCTAACGATGCCAGTTTTAAAAAACATTTCCCAGACTGGGGGTCCACTCAATACTGGAACCAATTAATACGTGAAATACAAGAAAACGTTTATGACTACGAAGAATAAGTAATTTTATCTGCTCTTGATATCTGGTATGATGCCCTTATGCAAATTAAAAAAACTCAGTTTATAACAGGAATGACCCAACAAGGAAGCACCTTAAGGCAGGAGATTCCTCAAATTGCTTTTATTGGAAGATCAAATGTAGGCAAGTCCAGTGCAATTAATGCTCTTACCAATAATAAGAATCTGGCTAAAACTAGTTCCTATCCTGGTCGAACTCAGCAAATCAATATTTTTTTAATCAATGATTCTACTTATTTTGTAGATTTACCCGGCTATGGCTTTACGAAAACATCCAAGTCTATCAGAACAAGCATTGGAGACCTAATAAATTGGTACTTTGATGCCTCTGGTTACGAACCAAAAGTAGTTGTTCTAATTGTAGATGCGCATGTTGGTCCAACTGAAAGCGATGTGGCCATGTTAAATTACTTTAAGGAAAGCAACAGAAATATTATTGTTCTTGCCAATAAAATTGACAAAATAAAACAATCTGAATTCGTAAAAAAACTTAGAAAAGTTGAAGAATTTGCAGGGAAAAACAAGGTCATTCCCTTTTCTTCCGAAAAAAAACAAGGTATTTATGAGTTATACAAAGAAATATTTTAAAAAATACTACTAATCTCAATAGCTAGCTGTCTTGTATTTCTATGGCAAATTATTTACTATAGAAAGTATGCTAACCATTAAGGAAACACTATAATGGATCAAACCCATACACCAACCATTAAGATTTCCGATGATAAACTAGAAGCATTCATCGTTCTTCAAGATATACATGATCCTATAGACGAGGAAAGCATAAAAAACTTACTACAAGCCCATAATATTACTTTTGGAATTAAAGAAGAGGCTCTAACCCTCTTGTCATCACAGGATCACAAATCACTTAAACACCTAATAGCACAAGGGATTCCCGCAGAAAACGGAAGTGACTCAAGCACTGTTTTTTATTTCAACACAACTCCTTTTATAGAAAGAGAACCCTTAAGGCGAGAAGATGATTCTCTCGATTACTACAATAAAGGTCCAATTGAACATGTTCTTGAAGGTGATAAAATAGCAAAAATGATCCCTCCTACTCCGGGAATTGAGGGAACAACTGTTACTGGGGAAACCATTCCAGCGATTGAAGGAAAGTTTGTCCCACTTTTTGCTGATGCGACAATACAATATTCTGAAGATGACCTTTTTTTTAGGTCATTAAAATCAGGGCATCCTATTCTAAAAAATAATAAGCTAAGTATCTTATCTTTGTTTGAAGTTAAAAACATCGACTTGTCCACTGGGAACATTGATTACCCAGGAGACGTATTAGTGCTTGGAGATATAAATTCAGGCTTTTCTGTAAACACCGAAAAAAATTTAGAAATCCGTGGATCTGTTCATCAAGCAAAAGTCTGTGCAAAAGGAAGTATCGTTTGTGTCGGCGGTAAAATTCTTGGTGAAGAAGGTTCTCTTATAGCCGGAGGTAATATTACCATCCCTTTTATTGATGGTGGGGCTGCAGAAGCAGGGGATAGTCTAACAATTCATAGACATATCATTAACGCTCAAATTTCTGTTAATAATTCTATTTTATGTAATCAAAATGAAGGATTAATTCTTGGCGGGAAGCTCAAGGCTACAAACCTTATCGAAACCTTTATTCTTGGTTGTGAAAACGAAACCAAAACAGAAGTCATCCTTAACAATATGACCGAAAGATTAGAGCGATTAAAAGAAATAGAAACAACCCGCAAAGAGCATAATAAAGAACTAAGCAATGGGTATGCTGCCTTCAAAAAATTAGAAAAATTAATTAAAAATAAAAACTTTACAAATAACATGAACGAACAATCTTACAAAGCTCTCAATACCTATAAGCAAATGCTTGATAGAAGAGAAAAAATGCAACAAGAATTGAAAGATCAACAAAAGGAAAAAGAAGAAATAAGTACATCATTGAAATTTGGAGCATCTCCAGAGCTTTACGTTTATGGAACAGTTTTTCCAAAAACATTCATAACTATCAATAATTCACGCATAATTATAAAAAATGCCCTCGCCAACATTAAGTTCACTGCTTTTAACAACGAAATACAAATTTATTCACTTAAAGAAGAGGAAGAAAATATAGAGAAAGAAGAAGAAAACAATGAAAGAACTTAAGGACAACGTCTCTCTTTAATATACTTCTCTTAAAATTCAACCACTATATCTCGTTCTTTAAATACTTTTGCCTCTCTTGCTCTGGATGTTTTTCTATAGCATACCGTAACATTGTTCGTGGCATCTCTTGATATCTAGAATAAAGAAAATCATCTTCGCTTTGCTTGTCGCGTTTACCTATTTCTCGAAGCATCCAACCAACTGCTTTATGTATTAGGTCGTGCTTATGATTCAATAAAATATCTGCAATCACCAAGGCATCAGAATAAGATTTTTTCCTGATAAAATAAAAGGTGCTTATTATTGCGATCCTCTGTTTCCACAAATCTTCCGTTTTCGCCCACTCATAAAGCAACTGTTTATTTTTCTCCCAAAGATAGGGACCAAGCAGTTTGGGCGCTGACAAATCAACTAAATCCCAACTATTGATACCTTTTATATTTTTTAAATAACAGTCAATAATTTCCTTTTTAAATAATTCTTTTTTTGCTTTCTGAAACTGTTCTGTCAAAATAAAAACAGCAAGCATTCTCTCTTCATGAATACTTGAGCTTAATAATTCAGAACAATCCTCCAGCGATAAATCTTGATAACTCTTAGCTATTTTATGCAAAATTGGAGAGGTAACTCCTACAAATATATCTCCCTCCCCATACTGACCCGGTGCTGTTTTAAAAAAACTTTTATAAATTAATGCCTTTTCGGCATTTGCTTGTTGCTTAAGCTCTATTTTTAACTCTTGTAAGCTATTCATCTTGTTCAAATATTACAACAAAACCGATTAATAATATATCGCTTGAATATGTATTGCTCCTTGAATTTTTTGAATAAGTTATTAAAATATCAAACATACATGAGGACTAGAATTTCTTTGCACACAAATTTTCTTTTATGTCTTATTATTAGGATGAAATTATGAAAAAACTAATTTTATTAATCATTCTTCTGCTCTGCTGGACTTTTGCAAGTCCAGTCTATGAATTCAAGTCTAATGTTCAAAAAAATCCACAATGGATTGCTGAATCGATGGAAGGCATAAAAAAAGAAGTAAGCAAATACGCTCTGCCCAACGGTGTTGTTGGAATAGCTATCAAAGACTTAAATTCAGGTGAAACCTTTTCACTAAATGGAAACATGGCTTTTCATCCAGCTAGCGTAATGAAAATTCCAGTCATGATTGAAGCCTACCACCAAGATGCCTTAGGCGTTATTTCCTTAGACGATAAAATGAGACTCAGTAAACGTTTTAAGCTTACTGGCTCAGGTAGCCTTCAATACCACAAGGATGGCGAAATTTTCACTATCAGAAGATTGATTGATTTAATGATCACAGACAGTGACAACACCGCTACTTACATGCTTGTAGAAAAACTGGGGATAAAAAACATCAACTCTTATATGAGAAGATGTGGTATTTATCGTACTGTTTTGAAGGACCCTACCATGCTCTGCAAGGAAGACGGAAAACATAACGTTACTAGTCCAGAAGATATGCTCAAGCTAATGGACAAAATGTACAAAGGACAATTAGTAAACGCAAAAGCTTCAACCGAAATGTTAGCTGTCATGAAAGCACAAAGACATAAATGGGGCATCGCTAGATTTCTTCCGAATGTAACTATTGCCAACAAAACAGGTTCTCTTGATTTTGTCAGAAATGATGTCGGTATTATCTATGCAAATAATAAACCATATATTATCTCTATTTTCAGCAAAGGCTTACCATCAAATTCAGGTGGAAGTGTAATGATTGGGTCGCTATCCAAAGTAATTTATGATGTAAGAAACCATATTATAGCAAGCAGTAAGTCTGCCTTAATTTCTTAACTTGAAATTTTTTTGAAAAATATTATTTATTTGTTTTCGTCTAACAAATCGTTCCAGCAATCTATTTGAATACTCACTTCTTCTGGAAGATTTTCCAGCGTTCCTGTAATCTTAATAGATTCTATCTTGTCACCTTGAGTTATTTTGTTAACAACTTCTTGATCTTTCTTCGCAACAACTTTCCCAAAAACCGTATGTTTTCCATCTAACCAAGGAGTTTTTCCATGTGTGATAAAAAACTGGCTTCCATTTGTGCTTGGACCTGAATTTGCCATAGACAAAACACCTGGCTGATCATGCTTTAGCTCAGCACAAAACTCATCTTGAAAGTTATATCCTGGACCACCGGTACCAGTCCCTAATGGACATCCGCCTTGAATCATAAAATCATCAATAACCCGATGAAACTTAAGTCCATCATAATAACCTCTATTCGCAAGATTCACAAAATTGGAGACAGTAAAAGGTGTCTTGTCTAGAAATAAGTCTAAACGAATAGCCCCCTTACTAGTTTTGATTGTTGCTCGAATTGTTCCTTTGGGTCTTTTCATAACGGATATTTTAGCAAGCAGTGGCAAATAAAACAATAAAAATTCCCTATCAATCCCAATACTGTGACTTATGTGTTTTATAATACCTTCTTCTAGTTTCTATATTCTCTTCTATTTTAAGTTGTAACGTCTCATCCAAATCAGGAACAAATTCAATGAACAATTCTACCAATCCTTTCAAAAGAGTAGTTACACATTCCGCAGCTGAGCCTAACGTATCGTTAGTTTTCTTGATTAAAAACTCAACAAACTGTTCTTGCTGTTCCACAGAAAGCTCACCCCAATATAATTTAATATGTTTAGCAAGACATCTAAATTCTGCTATTCCAAAATGACAATCACATACAAAATGTTCGGTAAATCCCTCTTTGCTCATGTGCCTAGGACCGTGAAAATCCAAATCTTTTTCAGACAAAGAGTCTAATAGTTTTTTTATGTTTTCTAACTTAGGGTTCTCGTACAAATTAACAAGTTGATTGTACTTAATATTATATTCTTCTTTTGTTGCTATTAAGCACTTCTCTAATTCTCTATGAAAAAAATTTAGTTCTTGATTAAAGTCTTCAATAAATCTATCAAATCTAGGGCTTTCCCAAGGTCTTATAGCTATAATTTTTTTATTCATATATATATATCGACTAAATAACAACAATAGCTCACTAAACTTTTTCTTATTTAGGGAAGTTTAGCTGTAATTAACCTCAAATTCACAGCATAGTGGTAAATGGTCCGAGAATAATGCTTCCTTGCAAACCTTAAAAAAATTGACTTTTATTTGTGGGCTGTGTAGCATGAAATCTAGCTGCTTCGCTGGTTTCTTGCTCGGGTAAGTCAACTGCTTCTTCGTATTCATATTCTTTAATCCTGATAAATCCAGAAATTCCTTTATCTCGCCTTCACCTCTGAACATATTAAAATCACCTGCTACAATAACTGGCTTGCTGGCTGTTTCTACTATTTTCAATAAACTAGCTAACTGTCGTTGCCTATTTTTATAAAATAAAGATAAGTGCACTAAAAATATCACAACATCCTCTAATTCCAATTCCACAACGAGTCGTTTTACGCCTTTATCAAAATAATGCAACTTTGTGCTTTTGATTTTCTGTTTTGTCAGGAAAGAATTCCCCTGATTAGTCATTAGAGGAATCATGCCAGTTCTAGAACCCTGGCGATATTTTGAATTGTAGTTAAATTTATATCCTAATTTTTTTGCAACACATTCTGCCTGATTCTCACCATAATGACGATAAGAACCTCCGTCTACTTCTATCAACCCGACAATGTCTGGATTCACTTCATTTATGAATGTAGAAATCTTACCAATATTGTGGCGAGTTCGTCTAAAAAACCCACTAAAAGGAAAAGGTGCATGAAACTTCCATCCACGGCCTGTTCCATAACGAATATTATAAAGCATTAAACTATATTTCATTTGATAAGTATAAACTCATTTGCCAAAATTAGTACCTTGTATTTGGTTTCAAGTAAAAAGTGAAGAAGCCTAAATGCTCAATTGTTCTAGAATAAAGACATCAAATTAAAGTTCTTCTCCGAATCCTGATACGTAGTTTGGGTTTTTTGAAATTTCCAGCAATATTTCATTAATTTCATCTTTATTAAAATACTCCGGATCATAATCTTCCCCTGCCCAGTCAACGCATTCTTCATATTCTTCATGTTTAGGATCTGACAAAACCTTCAACATTTCCATATAACCATAAGACCCACCAGAATCTTCGATAGGACAACTTCTTTTACCAGCAATACAAATAGGGTAATTAATCTGCTCTTCTGCCTTCAATATTTTTTCTAAAGCAATCTCATGTCGCCATCCGTCTCCAAAATCATAGATATAATTCAGCACATCTCCCTCTGATTTTAGGACATCAGCTATAATATGTTTTCTTTCATTTAAAGTACCCTCTGCTAATTCAATGCCTTCTTCAACCATGCCATAATATTTTCCGTCTTTACTAAAATCATGAAGATGAGAATTGGTCCAGACCATAGCTTCTTGAATAGTATTGTGTAGAGTATAAAGAGTGGAATTACTTTTTATTTGTATTCTTCTCCAAATTGGAGGTGTTACACCTCGCAGAGTAATTTTTAATTGATATACAGTTTTGTCGTTATTTTGTAATATTATTATTTTTGCACTCATTTATTGTTAACCTCCATTATTATTACTTTAATTATACAAAATTTAATCATAATTCCCCAAAATCTTCTTAGCTCTATCTTTGATCACCTCTATTAGCTCTGGTGGTTCTAAGACCGTAACATCTTTACCCCAGCCAAGTATCCAAGGGATTATTTCAGAAAGTCCATCTACAGTTAAAGAGAGGTTCATGGAGCCATCTTTATTAAAGACTATTTCTTGTGTTTTATGCCATTTACGTTGAGCAATCCATTCTGCTATTTCATCTGAGAAACATAACTTAATACAAGTTGGCTCACCTTTGATGATGCCCCAAGCATTGCCAATAAAATCTTCAGGTGTGAAATCTTTTGGTATAGTAAATTTTTCTTTAGTTGGCTCTATTTTCTCGATATTGGAAATGGCAAATATACGCAACTTTTTACGAAGATGACAGTAACCTATCACCAACCAGCTGGAAGAGGTCCAACGGATATGGTAAGGATCAAATACGCGTTCACTTCTTTCTTTGCCCCAAGCAGTATAATAGGTCATTTTCACTGATACCTTTTTATTAATAGCTTCTCTTAGTGCAAGGAAAGCTTTCTCTCCGCTTGCCTTTTTCCCTTTACCAAAATCAAAGGATAGATGGCTGGATAAACCTTCTTCTGAATTAATCATTTCATCTGCAAGATAGAGCTTTTGGAGTAGCTTAGTAAAAGTCTTTTGTGTGCCAGGCTGGATTTCTGGTAGGGCTATTTCTGATAAATATAAGATAAAACGCTCTTCATCTGACAGCTTTAACCCAGGCATAACTTCCGGAGTTCCCGGAGGATAATAATAACCTTTTTTAACAGCATCATATTGGATGTCAGCACAAAGAAAATCTCGAAGTGCTTCAATGTCGCGTTGCATGGTGCGGGGACTAAGTTCAAATTCCTTTGCTAAAGTATTAGCATTAGGGTATTTCCCGTCTCTTATTTGACGGTCAATCTGAACCATTCTTACTAATACGTGGCGGTCTAGGTTTGGGTTATTCATCATTGTTAATTCCGTTCTTGGATCTTCCATTCATCTTCCTGAATCGCAGCAGTCCATTTGTCTGCAAATTGTAGCAGCAAAGTAAGCGGTGTTTCGTTCATACGATATTCCAGATTAATAACGCCACCATAGGTTGGATAAAGCCCATCCTGCGAGGCAATCGCCTGTACTTCTTCTGGAAACAATTGAACATGTTGAGAGATCAAATGTAGGCTTTGCACACCAATGCTCATCGTGACGCAATCAGGGTTAGTAATATAGTGTATTCCACGGTTTTTCTTTTGCCACTCGTCTGTATTCGGTAAATAATAGGGAGTACCAGGAAACCCTGTTTTTCCAAGGTCATGGAACAGCGCAACTATTACACAACTTTCGTCACTTATCTGTGGGGCCATTGTGGCTTTAAGTTTAAGAAGCGTGTTAGCAACACCAACGGAATGCTCAATAAGCCCACCTTCTTTGCATAAATGAAACCGAGTACTTGCAGGTGCAGTAAGCCAACTGGTTTCTGTTTCTAGAAACTTGAAGAAATTTTCCACTTGTTCCTTACGGTTAATAATTTTTGATAATAGATTTTTCATTTTTTACTCCCTTTTCTTATTAGCATAACACGGGCAGTGCGACAGCTGTTGTCGTGGGTGGAAAATTATTTAATAGCTAGGTACAGTTAGAATATTTTGAGTTAACTCTCTAGACCAGCCGTTATAGTGTTATTCGCCATAATCTTTATTATTTATAGCCTCAATAATTTTTTCCGCTGAGTCTTTTGTTATAGAAAACAATGTCCCAATAAATCTATAATTATTTCCTGTAATTTCTTTTATCTTAGATGCGGATATCGCTGGATTCACAAGTGTAAAAAAGTTTAATTTCACACTATAATCTTCATTAATGTACTCTTCTTCGTTATGATATTTTTTTTTCTGGACTTTCCCACTTGTCGTGCCAAATGCAACTATTCCTACGCCTGATCTATACAAGAAAACTTTACTACCTGGCTTTATTTTCTCTATTTTATATTTCCATGGTTCAAAAAATGCTGCTGCTTCTTGTCTCTCTATCATACGCTCATCATCTTTTGGAGAATTACGATAATTAGTATTTAAAATATAACAATCATCTGAAACATCTTCAAATGGATCATCCTCAATATTAAACGGATTCATTTCAAGCAGGAATTGCTTTGAGTCATCCATAGGAGGGTACACTCTATACAGCCATGCTTTTACCTCAAGCCCATAATTACTCCAATAGTTAATTGCTTGTCTTGTTTTTACATCAATACCATTTGTTATAATTACAAAAACTTGTTTTGCATTTATTTCTTCTTTTTTAATATCAACATCTATTTTTTTACCAAATTGTTGAATAAATGCATTTTCAAGAGTTTGATTCATATGCTCTGTCCTATAGCGTTTATCTAAGTCATCATAGTTATGTTGGCCAAATATTTGACCATAACGTAATGCTTGTAAAATGTTTTCATCATTAGATTCCCATATTTTTAATTCAAAAATATATAATTTACCTTTTGAATCTATCGCTAATAAATCTGGTTCTTCTGGACCACGTCTAGATTCGAATATTTTTAATAAATTTCCATTGGAAAATAGTTCGTCAAAATGATTATATAATATTTTTTGAAAATACCTTTCAACTTGATTTTCCTTTGTGTTTAAATTCTTTATATCAATTAATTCACTTAATTTTTTACCTGTTATCTTTTTCATTTTTTGATTCTCTGGATTTACTTTTAGCAACATACAATTCCACTTCCTTTTCTTTCTATTTTATAGATAATAAACCTATAAAGCCAGACCATAAGTTACTCCAAGTCATACCAATACGTGAGTGTTTCTAGTAACTCTTCAACTGAATATCTATCTAACCGGAATATTTTTATTTTGTTTGGATTTCCTGTTTCTTTAAGGTTATCCCAATATTCGTCCCATTCCTTACCCTTAGTTAGAGGATCAATTATTGCGAATAAGGCTTCAGTATCGCGTAATAGCCCACAAAAGTCATCATAGGTGTCTTCCTCTGAAAGGGTGTCATCATATATGGATTCCCATAGGTCTAATTTAAATCCCTTGTCTGTTAAAAAGCTTTTTAGTTCCTCGTTTATAGTTGCGTTGGCGTTAATTATTAGAACTTCTCTAGTCACTATCTTCCTCGCTTTTATCATTATCCCAATACTCATCATCCTCTTCTTTGCTAATTTCAAAATCTTCTACATTTAATAAAATTGCATCTTCGACTATAGCTTCTTCTGTTACATCAATCTGATCATTCATTACAAAGTTATAAGCTAAATAAGCAGTCAAGTTATCCATCAGTTACCTTCTTCTTCTACCCTTATTCACTAAATCATCAAGTCCCACTAAAAGCATTGGTATTAACAAAAAAGGCAATATTAAGATAAACGACACTGAAAAAATTAGCTTTGTTGTCTGCCAGAAATCTAGTTTATATATATTCATAATTTTTCTACCTCCTTAGTACATATATAAATAACATAACATGGTCACTATGACACTTAGTGTCGTTGGTGTGGAAAATTATTATTTGGTTGAGTTATCTTCTCTTATTGATGAATTTGATACTATTACTAAAAAGCACAAAGAGCATCGGTATTGCTAATATTCCAATGGCATATATAAATAAACCAAAAATAATTAGCCTAACAAAATCCCAAAAATTAAGCCTATCCATTAGGTTAAGAAATTCACGCATCATTTGTAACCTCCTTGGTTTTAAGGATACCACTGCCACTATGACAGCTATTGTCGTATAGAAATAAATTCTTCCCAGCTAATAGTAATGTTCTCTGAAAAGGCATTTTCATTAAAATCCATACTAATCTCAAAATCTCCTGAAACTACCTGAACAAACTCATTGGTTTCTCCAAGTGTTAGCCCTCCATCAAACGATATCTTAATATTTTTTATCTGTTCATTCTCAAGAACTGATAATAATTTCTTAAATTCATTTTGTTCTTTTTTAGTAAATGTTTTTTGCATAGTCAGTTCCTCCTATTATTAAGATAACACTGCCAGTATGACAGCTATTGTCGTAGGGTGAAAATTAATTAAAAAAGGATTATTCTAAAAGTTTATTCGTCCAACATTAGTTTTTTTATTGGATTTTTAAGTTTCTTTAATTGTTCACGTTCAATAATGCTAATGCTTTTATTAGGCGTTGGTAATTCTTCTGGCATTGTACCTCCAACACGCTCAATAGTTTTACGAACTTCTCTACCTACAATAAAATGAACTTCATTGGCATCATCTGCCGTAGCTGTTTTATCCTTTTTTAATTTTTCTTCTGTTTGAGATATTCTAAACAAATTAGCAATCAGCTCTGTACTGCTCATAAAATCAAGAATACGTTCGCTTTGCTTTAAATTTTTTTTTCTATGTATATCCTCAACCTTTAATCCACCATAAAGTCCCATATAACCAGAATTTTGAAATATAGCATACTCTTCATCTGTTACAACGCCCGCAATATGCGCTGACTCTGCAAGCATTTGATTCCATTGTTTAATATCACCTCTAATAACTAATCGCTTATTATCTTCGTCCAACTGATTAAAATAATCAGCTACTTCTTGTCTTCTGGTTTGTATTGCAAAGTAAGTTTGCCCTAAAGCAATAACTTCTTTGCGTGGGTCACCGTTTTGCACAATCAAATAACAGGCATAACGAGAAAGTTTGTAATCTAAAACAGGTTTTGATGTAGCACCAGCTTCTACGATTTTGCTGACCTCAGCAAAATGGTCACTAATTTCATATCCACTATTTTTACAAGACAGTTTTGCACGTTCTAATACTTTAGCAAAATTACGCCACTGAACATATTCAAGAGCTACTGCTAATTCACGAGCAAACCAAAACTCACCGGCTTCTTCTGAAACATGTTTAATGGTTTCAAAGGTTATATATTCTTGTGCTTTTAGCTCGCTCATACTTTAACCCCTATTTATTAAAAACTAGTTTGTCTGAATTTTACTAACCATTTGCTTAAAATACAAGTTTGGTCGATACGCAGCGAAGGTTTTATACAGCTATTTCAAAATGAATGCGTGGGTAATGCTCATAATTCTCTACTATAGAATCTGTGTATTCCCAATTATAAATAGATGTAAATTTATTAGTAACAAGTTTTGGCAAAGGCTTTACGTCACGTTGGAGCTGTTCTTTAAGTCCATCCACATGATTACAATAAATATGTGCATCTGCTAAAAAACCAACCAATTTAGGTTCTTTCTTAAATAAGTTGCAATAATTTAGAAAAAGCCAATAAACAAAAGGGCTCTGGAAGAATTATAATATTTCACGTAAACTTTAAATATTATGGATAAAAAAACACTCAATAAATTAAT
>JAQWCF010000019.1 GCA_028706105.1 Candidatus Margulisiibacteriota bacterium | reverse complement strand
TACTTTTCCTATATTTTTTTTCACATGTTTTATATCGTCAGTTTTTGTGTTTTTTTTGCAGGGGGATAGCTTGCAAGGGGGAGTTCCTCCCCCTTTATTCGCATTCAGTTATGAATGCAAGCTCGAAATATCGAAGGGAGTAAAGAAAAGTTGCAGACATTTAATCAAACATAAAAAACAGATGAAATACTAGTAAGAACGAAAAGCTAAAGAGATAGAATTATTCGGTTTTATAAACTTTAATATTGGTCAATATAAAAAGTGTTTATTGGAAGTTTTTTTGGGATTTGAATGAGCACATAATGTTCAGTATATCCCTCAGAATAATTTTCTTTGTTGGTTTCTATTAAACAATTGTAGTGGATATTTTTCAGAGATTCTTTGTATTTTTTTTGATTGGCTTTTAATGCTAGTTGCGCTTGTGTCATTCTTGCTTTTTTGATTATTTCTGGTACATGATTTGGTAGAGTTGCGGACTTTGTTCCTTCTCTAACAGAATAGGCAAAAAGATGAATATTAAGAAAAATATTTTGAGTAAGAATAGATAATAAAGCTAAAAAATCATCTTCAGTTTCACTTGGGTGACCGATGATTATGTCTGAAGTAACAGTTGTTTTTCTTTTTAAACTATTGATTTTATTAACAAGAGAAAGGTAATCATCTAAGGTGTATTTTCTTTGCATTAAAGAAAGTAGATTGTCAGACGATCCTTGTAGCGGGAGATGTAAGTGAGGACAGAGTTTGTTTTCATTCTCTATGAGTGCAAGAAGTTCATCAGTAACTAAATTTGGTTCTATGGAACCCAGCCTAAGGCGAAAGTCGCCTTTTAGTTGCAGTAACTGTTTAACAAGACCAGTGAGTGTAACTCCATTGTGGTTGTATAGGCCAAGGTTTATACCAGTTAAAACCAGCTCTTTTATGCCTTGATTAATGTTTTCTTGTGCTTCTTTTAAAAGTTGCTCGGAGGAATAACTTATTAGTTTGTTTCTAACAAAGGGGATAATGCAATAGCTACAAAAATAATTACAACCGTTTTGAACTAGAAGATTTTTTCTTACTTTTGAGAGCTCATTCGTCAGTTTATTGTTACAGGAGGAAGAATAACGATGAAGGTAGTTTATTAAATCAGTTTTTTTTATAACAACTCCTATTTCTGGTAAGTTACTAGTTTCGTTTTCAACAGAACATCCAGTAACAATTACTTCTGCTATAGGATTTTCGTTTTTTAGTTTTCTAATCATTTGTCTGCTTTTTCTGTCAGCAATATGCGTGACAGTACAAGTGTTTATTATGATTAAGTCAGCGCTAATAGGAGACTTAGTATAGATGTGACCATATTCGGTGAGTAGTTTTGTTACATCTTCACTTTCCGCTTGGTTCACTTTACAACCGAGAGTTTTTATATAAAAGTTCATAGCCATGATAATAACAGAAAGTTATTAACCGTAGAAGTTTATTAATTATTAGAGTTAGGCTAAACATTATTTTTTTTCGATGGAGCAAAAATAAATTTTTACGATAACTTTATATAAATGCGCGGGAGGGAACAATATGCCAATAAAAAATGAATATGAAGTTTTCCTAGATAGACTTGTAGAAGCGATGATTTTAGAAAATTATTAGCTAATAATCTGATAGCTGTGATCGTCATTTCACTGTAACACCAATTAGAAAAAGGGGGACAACTAGTGTTTTGGAAGATAGTCAGTGGTTTAATTATTAGAGATTTTGATGAGAGCATTGTGGATCATCAGCCAGAACAGCTAGCGCTTGTGAAAAGCGGGGCACCTTTAGAGTTTACAGCGGGGTCGCTTTATCATTTAGGCCAGTCTCTAAAGGGTGTGTTTGAACAGGGGGCAGTACCGTCAGAAGGGAATGGGGTATTTTTAACGCGTGTCCCTCATAAATTTCTTCATTTTTTTACTCGTAAAGCGGATACGCCTTTTATCGCATTAGTCAAAGCTGAGACATTTAACGGCTTAGCAAGAGAAGGGCGTGCTTGTCTTGAGATTTGGGGTGGTGATCGTGCGAAGGGAGTTATTGACCCTTATCCGCGCACTTTGGAACCACTGTTGATTGCTGACATAGAGGAAATATGGGTCGAACCAAAAGTCTGGGAATGGTATCAGCAACTTTTGAGGATTCTGTCTGGTTCTCAAGAATATTCTGATAGGCTGAATGCCTTAAGTGAAAAGGTTCGGCTTGTTGAAAAGCTTTCTCCGATACATGGGCAGTACCCTGATAGTAAAATGTTGAAGGATTATCTTGAACTTAGAGGTTTACAGTATGATATTCCAGCATTCCGTCAATGCCAAGATGAACAATAGGACTACAAACAATAAGTTTTTTAGATGTTCGTGTGAAACATTTTTGTTTTTATAACGATAAGTTTATGGGACAAAAGATAAAATTAAGGAGATAAGCAGTGTTTTGGAAAATAGTTAATGATGGTGGATTAAAAGTTAGGTCAAATGTGGGGAAAACATGGACGTCAATGGCGTTTACAATAGCTCAAAAATGTAAAAACTTAAACATTAAAACTATTGAGACGCATCAAAAATTTCCTGTGTCTGCTTTGTACGAGAAAATAATAAATTCAACACAACAAATAACTATCAAAGATTTCATAGCAGATTTAAACAAAGTAAGTGTTGCTCTTAATCGTGTGCTTTCAGGTGAAAGCCATTATGCTGTAATTTGGGGTAAACCACACACATCGCGTCGCTGGGTGTGGCATATGGTTGAAAAAGATATTAGCCACAAACCGTATGCGGTTAGTTATTTTGGATTAGATGGTCAAGAGGCTAAATACAATAGAAAAATTTTAGGAGTAAAGACATATGTTATTACAGACGATGCCAGCTATAGTGGGACCCAGATAAAAGCAACAATAAGGACATTGGCACGCTTGAATCCTCGAGCAAAGTTTATTGTTGCTATCCCATATGTTACGGACATAGCAGCTAGACGGATAAAATCAAAGGCGGGTTTACCTGATAGTGTTTCGATAGAGCTACTTTCTTGCAGAAAAATGCCAACACTACGACAAATACTGACAACTTCAGAGAGAACCTTTTTTTCTGATGAAAAAAATGGATTTGGTAGTGTTTATATAGATAAGAAAAAATATGAGTTATTAAATACAACAGCAACTGTGTTTCAGCATAAAATAGGTGATGTGTGGTCAGTTTATAGTGCTGTTTCAAAACGTTTCGATTCTTTAATTCCTCCTTATAAAAATGTTGATGCTCCATATTATAAGGCAGAAAAAGAAGAGTATTTATCATTTATTAATAGCTTCAAAAAGTGAAATCAGTGAAAACTATTAATAAGTGTAACCCCAAAAATTAATATCTATAATGTTCTGGTTTATATGGACCTTCAACAGGAACACCAATATAATCAGCTTGGTATTTTTTTAATTTTGTTAATTTAGCTCCAAGTTTACTTAAGTGTAACTCAGCAACCTCTTCGTCTAGTTTTTTGGAAAGACGATAAACTTTTTTTTCATAATTATCTTTGTTTTTCCAAAGATCTAGTTGTGCTAATGTTTGATTGGAGAAAGAAGTACTCATAACAAAAGAAGGGTGGCCAGTTGCGCATCCTAGATTTACTAGTCTTCCTTCAGCAAGAATAAAGATGCTGTGACCATCAGGGAAAGTATATTTATGTACAGGACATTCGATTCCTTTGATTTCATCCTTGATAATACCTGGATAATTTTCTAGCTCAGACATTTGAATTTCGTTATCAAAGTGACCAATGTTGCAAACGATAGCTTGGTCTTTCATTTTTTTCATGTGTTCAATTGTTATGATATCCTTATTACCAGTGGTGGTAACATACAAATCAGCAAACGGAAGAGCATCTTCAACCGTACACACTTTAAAGCCAGCCATACAAGCCTGAAGGGCACAGATTGGGTCAACTTCGCTAACCATTACTTGTGCTCTTTCATTTCTTAGTGCTTCAGCAGAACCTTTTCCAACGTCACCATAACCACAAATCATTGCTGTTTTACCTGATAATAAAACATCCATGGCTCTTTTTATTCCGTCTGTTAAAGAGTGTCGGCATCCGTACACGTTATCAAACTTGCTTTTTGTTACAGAATCATTGACGTTGATGGCTGGAACTAGTAGCGTGTTTTCTTCCATCATTTTATATAGACGATGAACACCGGTAGTTGTTTCTTCAGAAACACCTTTCCAGTCTTTTACAATATTGTGGAAATAGTTTTTGTCTTCTTTATTTGTTGCAATCAGTAGATTTTTTATTATTTGTTCTTCTGTGCTATCAGCTTTGCCCTTCACCCACGTAGAACCATTTTCAAGTTCGTAACCTTTGTGGATAAAAAGAGTAGCGTCTCCACCATCATCAACAATCAGCTCAGGGCCTTTCCCTCCAGGGAAAGTAACTGCTTGTTTGGTGCACCACCAATATTCTTCTAGAGTTTCGCCTTTCCAAGCGAACACAGGCACTCCGGCTTTGGCAATCGCTGCCGCTGCGTGATTCTGCGTAGAGAAAATGTTACAAGAACACCAACGCACGTCAGCGCCCAGCGAAACTAAAGTTTCAATAAGAACTGCTGTTTGAATTGTCATGTGCAAGGAACCCATTATACGAACATCTTTAAGTGGTTTTTCTTGAGCGTACTTTTCTCTGACAGCCATTAATCCTGGCATTTCTTTTTCTGCTATTTCTATTTCTTTTCTGCCAAAATTGGCAAGATTGATGTCTGCTACTTTATAGTCCATTAAGCGCTCCTTAATTTAATTTAAACTTATTATAGTATTTTACAAAGATAATGTTAAGGTTTCTCTTTAGCTTTTACTACAAGAGGCTTATTTCTACCTGAAGTTTTTTTGAAAAATCTCAGAATTGTTTCAGCTTCATTGTAGCCAACCGTGATGAAAGAAAAGTTTTCATATACGTCTACTTGATCTATTGTTGCTGGGTTTATTCTTGTATTTTCAACAATAAAGTTTATGAGCTTATCTTTTGTTGCTCTGTCTTTTTTGCCCATTGCTACAAAAAGCCTAGCCTTACCGTCCATGCTTATTTTGGCATTTCTGTCAGAAGATGCTTGAATGTTGCTATATACTGCCGGGTCAAGGTCCTTGTTAAAAGAATGATACAGTAGTTGTGCTAGCATCTCTGCTGGCTCATTTTCTTCTAGGAGTTTTTCAGCCCAATCTTTATAAAGACTATCAATCGTTTTAGTTTTTAAACTTGCTAACTCTTCAGAAATCTTTTTCTTTTTATTTTTTATTATATCTTTTACGTTTGGAACAGTTGATTTTTTTATGTCTGTTTTGGCAATCCGTTGAATAAACATTAACTGACTATATTCGCTTGGAGTAATAAAGGTAATCGCTGTTCCTTGATTGCCTGCTCTTCCCGTACGGCCAATTCTATGCACATAAGATTCAGGGTCTTGGGGTAGCGAATAGTTAATAACATGAGAAAGATTATTTACGTCTATTCCTCTAGCGGCGACGTCGGTTGCAACTAGTACGTTAATTTTTTTCTTTTTAAATTTACCAAGAGTCTTTTCTCTTTGCGATTGAGAGATATCACCATGAATCGCATCCGCATCATATCCACGGTCGAGAAGTCTTGCTGTAACATCATCAACATCATTCTTAGTTCTGCAAAAAATAAGACCATAAAAATCTTCTTCAATATCAATAATTCTAGTTAGTGCTTCAAATTTTTCAGAGCCACGCACTTCATAATAGATTTGTTCAGTTAGGTTAGTGGTTAGTTGTTGGTGTTTAACAGAAATAAACTCGTGACCAGCCATATATTTTTTAGCTAAATCTCTAATTCTCATTGGCATAGTAGCAGAGAACAGCAACGTTCTTTTGTTAGCATTAGTATGCTTCATGATCTCTTCTAGGTCTTCAATAAAGCCCATATTTAGCATTTCATCAGCCTCATCAATGATTAAGTGGTCAATGTTAGCAAGTTTTAGTGTTTTTCTTCCAATATGGTCAATGATTCTACCAGGCGTACCAACAACGATATGAACGCCTCTTTTTAGTCTTCTAAGTTGTTCGTCTATAGATTGACCTCCATAGATAGGGATAATCCTTAAGTCAGCAGTTCCCTTTAAAGAGTTGATTTCTTCAGCTACTTGAATTGCGAGTTCTCTGGTTGGTGTTAGAATTAGCGCTTGGACTTCTGTTTTTCTTTCATCGATTAAGTCGATAAGCGGTAGTCCAAAGGCTGCTGTTTTTCCTGTCCCCGTTTGTGCTTGAGCAATAATATTTGTGTCATTACGAAGCATAACTGGAATAGTAAGTTCTTGAATTGCTGATGGCTCTTCAAAACCTTTTTGTTTGATAGCCTTTAAAGCTTTCTGGGAGAGCCCAAGAAGCTCAAATTTATTAATTTCTGTCATAATTATTTCTCTTTTCGCTAGTTATATTTAAGCAGTAAAACTAAACAAGAATACACTAATACATAAAAAAAAGATACAAAATTAAATGGACAATTGGTTTTTTAAGTCCAAATATCTTTGGTTTATCTTAGTTTTTGATGTATTCAATAATGCATCGGGTCCAAATTCTTCAACCGTAAAAGATGCTGTGGCTGTTCCAAATAATAAAGCTTCTTTAAGCGCTTGCCAGGACATTGCCTTATCTTCTAGATAGCCAAGAAACCCACCTGCAAAAGAATCACCTGCTCCAGTAGGGTCTTTAACGAGCTCTAAAGGAAATGCTCCTGAAGTAAATATTTCATTTTCTAGTTTTCCATAAATAGATGAGCTGTACTCACCTTTTTTTAACACAATATAAGATATTTTGGGGTATAGTTTTTGTATTTTTTTAACTGCACCAATTAAAGTATATTCGTTAGTCAACATTTTAATTTCAGTATCATTGATGAAGAGAATGTCTATTAGAGTTAATGTGCTTTCAAGCTCACTTTTCATGATATTTATCCAAAGATTCATTGTGTCTAACGCTTTTATTGTTGCCTTGCTTTGTTCTAGTGCTAGGCGTTGAGAAATTGGGTCATTGTTAGCACAGAAGCAGATGTTGGCTGCCTTAGCCTCAGAATTAAGTTCAGGAATAAAATTAGCAAGCACACCAACATTTGTTTCAATCGTTTCTGCAACATTAATGTTTTTTAAATAACTGCCAATCCAGTGAAAAGTTTTTTGGTTTTTATCAATCTGGATATTTTCTGTGTTAATTTTGTGATCATGCAGAATTGTGAAATAAGCATCAGGATAATCTCCGCCAACTTTGCTAATAAGGTATGGTTTTGTGAAATAACTAGCAGCAATGGATGAATAGAAGGCCGAACCACCGGGAATTTTTTCTCTTGTTCCTTCTGGTGTGTATAGTGTGTCAAAAGCTACTGAACCTAAAATACTTAAAGTCATTCTAAGGGTAATTGTACTACAAAGGTGCTTCCTTTGTCTTTCTCGCTTTCAACGTGAATATTGCCACCATGTAGTTCCATAAGTTTTTTGACAATACTTAAACCGATTCCGCTACCTTTTTCGTTAGCTGTGGGAATGCTTCCGATGTTGGCAAAAGGTTTAAAGATGTTTTGTAGTTTGTCTGGCGAAATGCCTACCCCAGTATCAATTATTTTGATATAGAAATATCCTTGATGGTCATCAGTTACAATATTAACAATAGAGCCCTTGGGTGAGAACTTAATGGCATTGTTAATTAAATTGTTTAAGACTTGTTGTAACCGTAAGTCATCAGCAGGAATTATCATATTTTTATGTATATTATGGAAAATTAGCATACTCTTTTGACCTGCATGTACTTGGTGACATTGAACAATGTTTTCTATAAAAGGTCTTATATTTATAGGCGTCTTTGTGATTGTAAATTCCCCTCTATTCATTTTTTCTAGATCCAGCAGGTCTTCAACGAGATGTAAGGTGAATTTGGCGTGTTTATGGATTTTGCTAACAACATCTTTTTGGTTGGGTCGAAGGTCATCAGAAAGAAGCTTAAGAAAGATTTCTGATAACCCCATAATAGCTCCAAGCGGACTTTTTATGTCGTGGATAACTTCATATAAAAAATTATTTTCTTTTTCCAAAAAAACTTCCTTATTTTCATGATTTCTAAGATGCTACAATATAGATTGTAAAATAAATGAGACTAAATATAAAGAGATTGGAGTTTTGTGTTGGAGAAATTTTTATTGTTACAAGAAAGTATCCAGCTTGTGTCTCGTTCACCACGGAGGAAAGATATCTTAAGTAAAATTTTTCGCGAGGTTGAAGTTGTGGACTTTGATTTTGACGAAAAAATATCAGAAGGGTTGAATCTTTTGGAGATTCCCTCTTTTTTAGCAGCAAAAAAGATGAAACAGTTTTTAAACAGCGAAAAACCAAAAATGGACACAATAATAACTGCGGATACAATTGTTTTTTATCCAGAGACAGCAACAATATTAGGGAAACCAAAAAATTTAGTTGAGGCAGACAAAATGCTTAGATACCATTTTGGTCGAGAGCAATTGGTGGTAACTTCTGTTTGTTATTTTAATAGTAAGAAAAATATAAAAAAGATAATTACAGACGAGGCAATTGTTAAGTTCAAAGAATACCAAAAAATACCAGAAGAAATAATACACAAGTATTTACAGTTGTTGCCACCCATTGGGCCACTGGATAAAGCGGGGGCTTATGGTATACAGGAGGAAGAAGTTTTCAATTATATGATAGAAAGTGTCTCTGGAGATATCAATACAGTTATCGGGTTTCCCTTAGAAAAATTTGTTTCTATAATAATTAACAGTTCTTCGAGATAACTTTACTCCTATTTTTTGTAGTTCTTTTGTGATGGCAAGGTCTGTTTCTGCGATGTGTTTAGCAATGTATTTTTTTATAAAGAGAGCTGAATAATTAGAATGGTTTACCTTTCTTTGAAAAAGGGTTTTAAGTAAATATACTTTTTCATTGAGCAAAACATATTTACTGTTTACTAAGCGACTGACTGTGGATTGTGTGAGTCCTGTAATTTCTGCTATATCCTTTTGAGTGATAGGTTTTAGTAAACCACTTTGTTGGAAAGTGTTGGGATTTTGTTTACGAAAAAAAACAGTAAGTATATTTTTTAGACTATCTCTTCTTTCTTGAAGAATTTGCAGTACTTCTTTGTTTTCAACATTGTCAAAGTTTTCTAGTATCTCAAGTTTAAAAATATTATTGGTGGTAGCGACAGAGGCGCTAGGGGTTATGGAAGGATTGCTCTTATTAGAAAATTGTTGTCTCGGTAAAGTATATTCAAGGTTATTTTTTATAAAAAGTAGAGATAAAGAGATTTCTTCAGCATTGAGACCAGTTTTGGCAGAAATACTCTGAAGATTATTGGAAATTAGTTCTTTTTCGAATTTGAGTATTTTGAGTGTGTTTGCTTTAAAAACTTCATCTTCAAAATCATGTTTGATAGTCTGTATTTCGAGAAAATTTTTTATTGAAGTTGCGCCAACCCCTTCTGGTTCCAAGTCTTGAAAAACAACAAGCAGGTCATAAGCTTTTCTTCTGGATATATTGAACTCACGTTGTATCATTTCTCTAGTTTCTGCCCAGTTAGAAAATAGACCATTTTCATCCAAAAGTTCTACCATTCTTGATAAAATGCTTTGGTCCAGGTCAGAGAGATAAAGATTTTCAATTTGTTCCAGTAAAAATGCGTCCAAAGATTTCTCGTCTGTATACGTAAGGCTGGAGGGAAGATAGTTGTTTGAGTATATTGCTTGAATGCTTTTATAGGAACAAGAAAAAAGTTCCATTTTTTTGATTAGTGCAGGGGATACGGCAAGCTTTGTTTTTGGTTTTGAGCGAAGAGCTCTACTAAGGCTAGCCATTTTGTTCGTAATCTTTAATTTTGCTATACAGCGTTGTTCTCGTTATACCCAGGTCTTTTGCTGTTTTTGCTATATTTTGTCCATTACGTTGTAAGACAAAAAGGATATGATTTTTTTCAATCTCTTTGAGCTCCATGGAGTTGGATTGGTTCTCTAGAGACAAATAGATATCGAGGTCATTCAAAGAGATATAGTTCTGTTTACATTTAAGGACAGCGCGCGTAATAACGTTATCAAGCTCCCTAATATTGCCCGGCCAAGGGTAAGCAATCATCAGTTTAAGCGCTTCTTCACTAAACCCCTGAATGTTTTTATGAAATTCCTTTGTTCTTAATTTTAGAAAGTACTGAGAAATAGGACAAATGTCCTCCGGCCTTTCTTTAAGCGGGGGCAAATTAACAGTGTATACATTTATTCTGTAATAAAGGTCTTCTCTGAATTTTTTTTGATCGACAAGAGATTTCAAGTCTTGATTAGTGCTACAAATTAATTTAAAGTCTATTTTTCTTTCTTGTGTGTCACCCAACCTAACAACACTTTTTTCTTGGAGAACTCTTAGTAACTTGGCTTGTAGTTTAGGACTTAGCTCATTTACTTCATCCAAGAAAAGGATTCCGTTATCGGCAAGCTCTATTTTGCCGGGTCTATCAGAAATTGCATCGGTAAACGACCCTTTTTTGTAGCCAAAAAGTTCGCTTTCGATTAAGTCTTCGGGGATTGCAGCACAATTAAGCGCAATAAAGGGGCCATTTTTATAGCTACTGTTTTTGTATACAGCTCGTGCCATAAGTTCTTTTCCAGTGCCAGTGTCTCCTTGGATTAAAACAGATACATTATTATTTAAGACTGGCTCTATTTCTTCAATGAGCTTAGAGATAGTGTTGGATGCTCCAGCCATTTTTAGTATATTGTTGTTATCGCTATCAGTTAAACATAGAATTTTTTGCTCCATCAAAGCTTCTTTTTCGGACTGAAACTGAATAAAACGAATTAGGTTATGAAGCATTTTTTCAAACTTTATAAGGTCTTGGTTTTGTACCTGCGGAAACAATTTTTTTAGTGTATTGAGCAGAGACTCTAGATACTTCACCATGTCTGCACTAGAAATGTTTTTTTCTTGAAAATCGTTGAGGCTTTTCAGTACTTCAGAAATGGACAATAAATCATTTGCATTGATATCTGTGCTTATTTTCTGGCTGGCTTCTACTATGCTTTTTAAAAGTTGTTCAGATTGTTTGGGCAAAAACTTTTCTGCCAGATCTTCTCTGTCCTCTTTTCTTAGTTCTTCAAGCCAATGCTTTAAAAAATAGTTCCCTTTTTTAATAAGTGATCCAGGCATAATGTCCAATTATAACATTTACAAACGAAATTCAATATATGCAAGAAAGGGCATGCATGTTTTTGAATAAAAATACCGATAATAAGTATACGGATATACAAAAGGTATATTTAGAGGAAGGGAGTGATAATCATGGATGAAGAAGAAAGAATGGAAATCATGATGCATAAGGTAATATCCTCTAATTCTGCTGTTAGAGTCAGCACAAAGGTTGTGACTTTAGACTTTTGTGAATACGACCTTGATTTAGTTATGAGCATGAATTAATAACTAAACGATTGGTTTGTAGCTGACAGATAACCGCACACAGTATACTGTGGCCAAGAATACCCTTAACTTGCTAGATGAACAACCTCAATCTATAATACCTTTACCATGCAAATTTCTGATCTCAGAGAAGACATTATTATTTATCAAAAACAATATGACGTTATTGTTGTAGGTGCTGGTCACGCTGGGTGCGAGGCTGCACTTGCCTCCGCTAGAATTGGGGCACAAACGCTACTCCTTACTATTAACTTAGACAGGATTGCCTGGATGTCCTGTAATCCTTCCATTGGAGGGCCCGCCAAAAGTCAGCTAGTTCATGAGATTGATGCTCTCGGCGGACAGATGGCGATAAACACTGATAAAACATATCTTCAGATTAAGATGTTAAATACTTCCAAGGGGCCAGCAGTTCAAAGTTTGAGGGCTCAGAGTGATAAGTTTATGTACCATACTGAAATGAAAAGAACCTTAGAAGCGCAGGCTAATCTGGATGTCAAAGAAGCAATCGTTGGTGAGCTAGTTTTAAGCGGCGAAGAAGTGATTGGCGTTCTTACAGAGATGGATGTTTTATACAAAGGAAAAAAAGTTGTTTTATGTAATGGTACGTTCTTAAACGGTAAAATTCACATCGGGATGAAGTCAATGCCAGCAGGACGTGCTGGAGAGTTTGCTTCCATCGCCTTAGCAGAGAATTTGAAAACTTATTTTGACACAATTAGATTAAAGACAGGTACGCCAGCGAGGGTAGATGGAAAAACAATAGATTATTCTAAAACAGAGCCGCAGGAAGGTAATGATTATAAAAAAAGATTTTCTTTTACTAATAGTGAGATTTCAGATAAGCATTATCCTTGTTATCTGGTGCATACCAATAAGCAAACACACAAAATTATTCAAGATAATTTAGATAGGTCCCCACTATATCAAGGCAAGATAGATGGTATAGGAACTAGATATTGTCCCAGTATAGAAGACAAAATTGTCAAATTTGCTGATAAAGAAAAGCATCAAGCTTTTTTAGAGCCAGAAGGAGCCGATACAATCGAGATATACACGCAGGGGTTATCTACAAGTTTACCTCAGGATGTTCAATTGTCTTTGTTAAGAAGTATTCCGGCCTTAGAAAATGTTGAAATCATGCGACCAGCTTATGCGATTGAGTATGATGTCATTTGTTCTTATCAGCTGAAATATACTCTTGAAACAAAAACTATTAAGGGCTTGTATCTGGCTGGCCAAATCAATGGAACTTCTGGTTACGAAGAGGCAGCAGCCCAAGGTCTTATTGCGGGCATTAACGCTTCAAACAGTGTGCTTGGGAAAAAAGAATTAGTTTTGTCCCGTGAGTCTTCCTATATTGGAACCTTAATTGATGATTTAATTAATAAAGAGATCAAGGAGCCTTATCGGATGTTTACTTCCAGAGCCGAGTATAGGCTTCTTTTGAGACAGGACAATGCAGACTTAAGATTAACAGAGATTGGCTATACTATTGGTTTGATAAGTGATGAAAGAATGAGCAAATTTTTAGTCAAGAAAATTGAAATAGAGAACGCCTTTGTTGTTTTGAATGAGATTGAGGTTACACCCAGAAAAAACAATGTAGAAATTCTAGAGAGATATGGAGAAAAAATTACAAAAAAAGAAACGCTTGCAGGGATTTTAAAAAAGAAGAACGTGTCTTTTTCTGTTTTATTTGAGATTTGTCCGGGTTTAGATTTACAGATATCTGACGAAGCAAAAGCAGTCGTTGAGGTTCAAGTAAAATATGATGATTATATTCAAAGAATGCGGAAGGCAATAGATAGACAGCAAAAACTTTCGGATAAAGAAATACCAGAGAGTTTTAATTATGCTCTTGTTAAAGGATTTAAAAAAGAAAGCATGGAAAAGTTAACCAAAATAAGACCAATGAATGTTGGTCAGGCAGCAAGAATTGCTGGCGTTTCACCGTCAGATATAGCAATATTAGTAATTGCTTTGAATAAGTTCTGTTGAGGGCAACGGCAAGGCTACAGCGCTGTAATTATTTTCTTCATCTAAGTAACCAACATAAGAAAAGTTTTTGTATACACGGTGGACGAGCTGGCTTGTTTTCCCCTTAGAATCTGCTGACCTAGTGATTGCAGTCCAGTTATCTTTCATTAGCCTAAGCACAGTAGGCTTTTGTGTTTCCAGGTCAGCATAAGCAAGCAAAACTTGGTTGTTTACTATTTGTAGTTCAGCGAATCTTGCTTTACCCGGAGTAGAGTAGGGATTTCCAATATTTTTCCATTCTTTTCCATTAAATCTTTTTACGTTTACTTTGCAGGAGGATGAAGCGTCTTTGTAGGTAATGTATGAAATGTAAGGATTGTTGCCATCAGAAGACAAGGACAGATCACCAGCCAAATAATCAATCACAGAAAACTCACCAACAACGTCCCACTGATCTTTATTTAGTTTGTATACTAGAATTTTGTATTCATTTGAGGAATCAATAAGGGCTACGTAGACATCGTCTTTTATGGTCATAAGGGCTAGATCTAGAATTTGTTGGTTGTATCTGTTGATTGCGGGTAATATTGTCCAGACTTTGTTTTTCCAAGAAGCAGCAATTATTCCCCCAGAGGTTAGGTCAGAATATGCAAGAAATAATGTGTCACTTTTTGTATGGGTTTTTAAAACACCAACACGTGAAACGGGTAGTTCGTTTAGTGGAATATAATTCCAGCTTTCATTAAAAATTTTTCCAGAAACCGAAAAATTATTTTTTCTATCAACATAAAAAACAACAGGTTTGTTATTAACAATTTCTATGTTTGGCCAATAAGCATGGTCGTCAGTAATTGGGTTTGTGCCAAGATATTCCCATTGCTTACCATTATAGATTTTTACCATTACTTTATAGTTCTGTTTAGCATCAGAATAGGTGGCATAAGCCTTATTGTTGTTTAGATAAATGTCTAGAAAGTCACAAACTGAGTTGCTGATATTAATAGAACTGATAATGGGGACATTTGGTGGTGGGATTATTCCTTTTTTTGGAATATAAACAGATTGACTGTATTGAGGAATTCCTTGCTCTATTTCATAGAAACCTAAGCTATTTGAAGAGATTGGTCGCTTGGATAAAGAGGAAACGCATCCTGCAACTAGGATTAAAAAGAATAATGAAAAGATAAAAAATATAAGCCAGTATTTTTTAAACATATGTTTCAATAATAACTTGAAAAGTTACAGGTTGGAAGTTAATGAGATAGTATATTTTTTAATAATTTTATCAGGGTAGTAGGATTCTTTCATTTTTTTGAGCTGAGGTTTTCCTAAATCTTGCTCAAAATTAATCCATTTTGCTGTGCTTACAAAGGCAGCTGTTTCTTTAAACAAAAATTGATATGCACCTTTGCAATGAATGTTTGCTTTAGCAAAGTGCAATATATAATTGTCTCTTAAGAGCTCTCCGAGCGTAAAAGCAATAGGCCTTCCTTGGCTGTATACAACTATTCCAGAGAGGTTTAAGGAGGCAAAATTGTTTATCCCAAGCAAGCAAGCGGCGTGGTCAGTATCGTCTTTGTTGTCAGTTGCGTCATTAGCCCACTCATCTAAGATGGTTATTGCATCTTTCTGGGCATCAGAAGAAAAAGTCTTGACGGAGATTTCTTGGCAGGAGTTGTTAAATTGAGCAATAAGATTTCTTTTTTTACTCAATTTACGTCCAGGCAACAATTCAAGTTTTTCTTGTAAGTATACATAATCAAAATCTTTTTCATAAGAATTAATGACAAAGTCACTGTCGGCTTGGAATATTGTTAACCAAGATTCATCAATTGGATAAAGAGCATATCCAGCCTTCATCGCATTTTTGATTTCTTGAATATTGGAGCTTGATGGTTTAAATAGAGGCATCAGGTAGCGTAGGTTTGTGCTTTCTCCAAAGGCAAAAGGTAGCTCAGAAATAGTAGTATACTCAAAGTTATGGTCATGCTGGAAGCAGAACATGTTAGAAAAGCAATACTCGGATATATCAACGTGTATATTTTGAAAAAGTTCAGCTAGTGAGTTGTCTGTTAAATCAATCATTGTAAATCTATTATAACAGTAAAGTCGTTTGGTAAATAATCCTGAATAAAATGTATACTATTTTTATCAAACTTCAATTGCCTGAGCATTGTATCTATTTGCTTCGGCTCGTAATAACAATAAGCGTCTTCTTTATTTTGAGAGTTATTAGATAAAAGATTAAACACTATTTTGGTTCGGGCAAGATGCTTAAAAATAATTAACGATTCTCGTAGAAAACTATTGGAGTTGGATGTTTTAAGATTAAAGATGCCACTACTAAAAACAACATCAAAGGAGTTTTCTGGAAAAAGTTCCATAGCAGTATTATTGTTTAGTATATCTTCATGAATAAAAAGTGCTCTAGGATATTTCTGTTTAGCTTTTTCTATCATTTCACTCATAATATCAGTGCCAAGATAACTAACGGGGATATTGAATGATTTTAGAAACCCATACAAGTCTCCCAGTCCACAGCCAATATCAAGTAAGGTTTTATTTTTTAAATCTGCATTTTTTAGAAGAACTTCAAATCTTTTTGTTTGAGCTTCCTGCGTTTCCCATCCAAGAGCGCGATAATCATCATAATTAGATAGGTTTTTTGTGTAGTAATTTTTGACCGTATATTCCATATTTATAAAAAATAGTATAACATAAACAGTACGAATATTTTATTAAAAATAAAATAGACTAGCAGGTCAAAACGTATCAAAAAGATTGCGTAAATATAATTATTGGGAAATATACAAGGATGTTACGAGATATTATAACAAATGTTAACAGGAGAACCTTGTGGAAACTGCAGTAAACAGTAATAAGGCAGACAAAAAAAGAAACGAACACGTCGAAACCAGAACGTTTCTTGTTTTGCGCAAACAATTAAAAGTTTGGCTTAGTGATAGCTACGAAAGATATTCTAAATCAATTTTTTCCAACATCGCAGTTGCCAGTGAAATTAAACATGATGAACAAATTTCGTTATTTTCTCCTAAGATGATTGTTTTTTTAGACGAGCTTTTTTCTCAGACAGAGATATATTTGGAATTTCAAAAAATTATCAGAAATTCCAACAAGCATGATGAAAAAATTTGGGAGAAATTAACTGTTAGGCTTGGTGACATTTGTTTGTTTGCTGAGCGAGCTTATTTGTTCTTATTATCAGTTATGGAAGATGCAAACATAGATATATCTTTAGTTAAAAGAAGAATAATTTCTATAAGAAAGCAACGCATGTTTTCTTATGCGTTTGCCAGTAAAGCAAAAGCAGAAGAAGTAATGATGAATCAACTCATTTCAATAGACGTGGCTTTTAGCTTATACCATAGAACAAAAATACAAAGAAAAGAAATGATCTTGGCCGGAGGAGATGCTACGAGGTTTTTAAAAATAGTCAAAGTTTTGGCGGCATTAGAGTTTTCTTTTTTGGATGAGAAAGATATTTTTATGATTAAGTATAATCATGGATACAAAGATATCGCTCACCTTTTTTCTTTAGAAGCATTGAAGAGAGTTTTTATGACTCCAATGTTTCAGTATATTGGTTGCACTCAAAGCGAAGTTGAGAGTTCGTTTACAAATGAAGGGATAGATTTACAACGCTTAAAACCTTATTTGGATAGAGTTATTGATACGTTTAAGCCAGGAATTATTCCCAAAGCAATGAATGTTGTCTATAAGTGCGTTGGAGAAAACAAGGTTGTTTACCTTAGTTTCTTTGCTGCTTCTATTATAAGGATATACGCTGAAATTTTAAGAGAAGATAGCTTTGGAAGTGAACTGATATACGTTGTAAAAGACAAGAACCAACTAGATGCTTTTTCTAATTCGCTCCACTATATCTATACGCAAAGTGGGCTTGATGAAAAAAGATTGAAGATAACCTTTATTGAGACAACAAAGGCTGCAATTCCTTTGTCTGATTATCATAAAGGATTTGTCTTTGATGGTGAGGATATTGTTGTCTCTAGCCCAGGACATGGTCCCGCTTTTATTAAAGTTATGAATGATCATGTAAAGGCTCAGTCTTCAGGAGCCTGCGTTTCCTTAAGGACACTGGATAATAGCGGTGCGCATGTAATGAATTATGCGACCTTAGTTCAGAAGGCTGTTGTTTTTGAAAACGGTGTCAGAGATGAATTGGTTGATGCCTTGAATGGTAGCAAGAAAAAGATAGTTGGATTTTTTAGACAATTAGGTATATTTAGCGACATCGACCTGAAGGAAAAAATAGCTGAATATGTTAAAAAAAGATGGGACTTTAGTTTAGACAGTAAAAGTACTTATAAAGATATGGCACTCACATTAGTGAACATGCCTATCAGTGTCATTTTAGTAATTTCTGGTTATGAATCAGAGGGTGGAGGGCTCTATGTTCTGGATACAGAAGAAATGGTTGTTGTTGATAATTATAAAAGTGAAGAACAACGAGGATCTAAGAAGTTTAATCCAATGATTTTTGCAACATATGTCAAAGAAGCCTTTCCAGAAGAGTTTGATAGAGAATGTTTATTTGTCACAACAAAAGGTGATGGAAATAAAACATATTATCAGGCAGAGAGTGCATCGACGCATATAGCCACTTGTCCACATAGAACACTTAAAAGATTTTTAGATTTCAATCGTGAAGACAGGTCAGAAATTTTTATTCAGCAAAAGACAATAGAAGATTCAGCCGAGGATAAGAATAAGGCTTTTACCGACCAACTTATTAAAGATATTGAGCTTATTTGTAGTGAGTTAAACCTCGAAGAACAAGAGTTTATAGTTTCAGTACATACTCTACAAAAACAGTTTTTAAATAAATTTTAGTTATTCATAATTTTTTTAATTGAGTGCGTAATTTGAGCAAGATGTCCTTGCAGTAATTTTTGAGCACTCTTGATTTTTGTGTTACTTTTGATCAAGCAAAAGTAACAATAAGATAATAATGAGGCCTTATTGAAAAGCGCGTTGTAGTGCCTGTTTAATTTCATTTTTAGCATTGGTATCAAAAGCACCAAACCCTAAATTGTCATAGTTTTTATAATCATGATAAGTCCAGTGTAGACCTTTAGTTCGCAGAATACTTGCCATGTCATTTATCCAAGCAACTTGTTGTTCGGGAGCATTAGGATAACTGTCTCCAAGCCCTTGAGAAGGGTCAGCCACGCCCCATTCGCCACAATAAAGAGGAACTCCTTTAGTGTTGGCCCAATCAACGTAGTGTTGTGAGATTAATTCGTTCATTTTTTGTTTGTTATAAATAAGAGGTTGTTCATTGTCGTATTCAAACCCGCAACTCACGCCACTTATTCCGTTATTTTGTATTTGTGCAGTTAATTTATATTCGTAATTAGGCTCTATTGTAAAAGAAAACCCAGTAATTTTTCCAATAGATTTCCATGAGATGAAGCATTCACCAGAGTAGCTGGCATTTCTGCCATCAATATATAATTGACCATTCAATGAGCTGAGTTGTTTATAGTTCATAATTAATCCTGTATTGGGTTGTGAGGAAAATGCTGACCAATTGGCTGGCATAGTAGGTGTGGTCGGGTTGTTTGGGTCGACGTTTGTATATTTGTCAGCATATTTAAAACTACCATTTGGTACATCAATTTCTGTAATATTTTCAGGAGAGCTTATTGGTCTTTTGTAAAGTTTAATGTTATCAATCCATATTTCATTGTTTGCATTATTTGCAGCAACTAGTATTCGAAAATTTGTTGCAGGCTTAGGTCTATTGATTGTATCTTCATATAAATTTACCCACCCAGTGTCACCAGTAACGAAAGCATTATTAGTATATTCGACAGCAGGGGTTTGATAAATACCACCTAAAGACTCTTGACTAGAATTAAAATAGTAAGGATAAGGATAGGTAGCTCCTAGATGAAAGTATTCTTCATACCACACGCTCTGATGGGTGAATTCAACAGGCTTATACCAATGAAACTGGTAGACAACATTATTATCAGTTACTTTTTTAAAAGCCTCAGCTAAGAAATGTCCGTCGCTAGAATTATCAAACTTATTTACAGGGTCAGAGATAAAGATAATATGTTCATCACCACTGTTTCGTAGTTCTTCGATAATGTTTTCGTAATGTGAATAAAGAGTTGTTTCTGTGAAAGTTGTTGAGCAAGAGGGTTCGTTGAGCAAGTCATAACCAGCAATAACATCATTGGCGATATATTTATTTGATATCTTTTTCCAAAACTCCTTTAGTGCATTAATATCAGGTTGGGACACAGAACCTTTATAAAAACCACCGCTTTCATTTATTCCAAAATAATGCAAACTTAAGATTACTTTTAGGTTGGTAGCAGCAATAAGCGCGAGTTGTTCATCCATATAGGCAAAGAAAGCCTCAGTGTCGTCTAACCAGTGATATTGCAAATAGAATCGAACAACATTTGCACCGGATGATTTAATTTCTTGATATTCTGGTGCCGTAAGTTTAAATTTGGGGTCTATGCTAGAGACAGAAAGGTTAGTATACACACCATTAGTTAAGCAAAAACCTTTTAGATGAATAGTTTGGTTTAATGAGTCCTTGATAGTATTTCCTTCTACGCGCAGAAGACCTACAGGCAAAATTACACTGTTTAGCGTTTGATTTGAGACAGTTCCACAACCAATCATAAAAGCTCCTATTACAAAAATTCCACTTAAAGTTATTAATCTTATCATAGCCGACATTACTGAATTATATCGTATAATGTAGATGTTATGAAATATTTAGCAAGAAGATATGTTATTGGTATATTTGTTTTACTTTTTTTATCCTTTTTTGTTAGCTGTTGTATCTTTCAAACTAGCATAGGTAAGTACAGAGACAATGTCTTAAAAGCAGAGCTTGTTCAAGCTCAAGAGGTTCAAGTAAAGCAAAACCTTCAGACATCTTTGCTATCAGCAAGTAGTGGTGTAGTCACTTACATGTTAATTTCTTTAATGGCCGTACATTTGTTCGTTGCCTTGGTTTTGATTATGGTTTTATATAAAATTAGTAGAAAAAATATAGAACCATTAGAAGAGCTATCAGAAGCAATGGATAATTTTTCATTTGTTTATAGCGAAGAATTCCCTCGTTTTAATTTTGAAGGCAGAAAAGAAATAGTTAATCTTGTCAGGTCCTTTAATCAGCTTAGACAGAAAGTATTAGAAACAGTTTCAGACATAAAGTTTGTCTCAAAGTATAAGCAAGACTTTATGACCAACGTTACACATGAACTTAAAACTCCCTTGACGAGTATTCTGGGATATATTGAAACATTAGATGCTGGAGCCATAGATGATCCAGAGCATAACAAAAAGTTCGTAGAAGCTATTAAAAGAAACGTAGAGAGGCTTTCTGCATTGGTAGCAGATATTCTAAGTTTATCAAAAATAGAAAACCGACAATCAGTAAAGCAAAAGATTAATGTTTTAGATGTTTTTCAGTTGGTGACTAAGGATTATGACCTTTATAACAGAAAAAATGTAACCATTGTAATTAGTTATAAAAAAGTTAGCATGTTAGCAGATTCTGATGAGCTTTACTCTGCGTTTTCAAATTATATAACTAATGCACTGAAATTTTCTCCTGATGGTGATATTAGGATAAAAATGCACAAGAAAGAAAACCAATTATTTTTTTCTGTGCGAGATTCTGGTCCAGGGATTGAGGCAGAACATATACCAAGAATTTTTGAAAGATTTTATCGTATTGATAAGGGTCGCTCGAGGAAAGATGGTGGAACCGGACTAGGACTTGCGATAGTAAAAAACGTTGTTGAAAAGTATGGGGGAAGCATAGGCGTTACTAGTTTCCCAGGAAAAGGTTCAGATTTTTATTTTTATTTGCCATTAGAGAACTATGAGGAATAATATACAATTATGTTAAGCCCTCTATTTTTAGCTTCAAACTGGACAGCAAGGCATTTACACCATCGATTTGTGGGAGGTAATTAAATGGAAAAGGTAACCATCCTAGTTGTAGATGACGAGCAGGATATTGTTGATTTAATAAAGTTTAATCTAAAAAGAACAGGCTATGAGGTTTTAGAGGCTTATGATGGCGAAGAAGCTTTAGTCGTTGCCAAAAATAATCATGTCGACCTTATTTTACTTGATTGGATGTT
This sequence comes from Candidatus Margulisiibacteriota bacterium, assembly GCA_028706105.1. Taxonomy (NCBI): domain Bacteria; kingdom Bacillati; phylum Candidatus Margulisiibacteriota; species Candidatus Margulisiibacteriota bacterium. Next base: position 6,305 of record JAQWCF010000019.1, on the reverse strand, counting down.
GCCTAAAAAAGATGGGATAGATGTTTGCAGAGAGCTAAAAAGAGATAATTTTACAAAAAATATCCCCGTTATTATGGTTTCTGCCAAGAACGAGGAATTTGATGTTGTACTTGCTTTAGAAATAGGTGCGGATGATTACATTTCTAAGCCTTTTAGCGTTAGAGAATTATTAGCTAGAGTGAAGGTTGTTCTTAAAAGATACAAGGACATACCTGTTTCAGAAGAAGAGGGACTTATTTCCGTTAACGGATTGGTGATAGACAAGAATAGACACGCTGCTTCTTTTGATGGCAAAAACCTTGGTCTAACAAAAACAGAGTTTGATCTTTTACTCTCCTTGGCAACACATAAAACAAAAGCGTATACAAGAGAGCAACTACTTCATAAAGTATGGGGGGCTGACTTTTATGGTGACAATAGGGTAGTGGACGTTCACATAAGAAGGCTTCGGTCAAAAATAGAAGAAGTTACTTCAATAGAATTTGTCAGAACAGTGCGCGGAGTAGGCTATAAATTTGCTGAATTTTAATTTTACTATCCGATAATGTATAATTGTTAGAAATAGCCTTTGCAAGAAAAGAGGGGTGAGGTTGTACAATAAGATTAGGTTCAGAAATTATTCAAAAACGAGAGGAGAGAAAAGATGAAAAAATTTATTATTGCGTTGTTAGTTGTATTTTCAGTAGGAGCTTTTGCTTCTGAAGTAAAGTTGCAAACCTTAGGTTCTTGGGGGTTTGATTTAAAGAGCAAAGATTCGCAACAGTTTGCCTTAGGAAAAACATATTCTGTGGCATCTTATAAGACAGGCGATTCAACTTTAACGGGTATTATTAGATGGGAAAAGATGGAAGCTAATAAGGGCGGATCGCAAGTGTTAGACTATTTATATCTTGATACGCCTATAGAATTAGGAACACTGAGAATTGGTATCCAAAGGTTAGGACTAGGAAACTACGGGATGGGTGTTCCGCAAACAACTCCGTTTCTAACGGCGACTTGTTTGAAGGCACCGGGTGTATCTTTATCAACACCAGTAATGGGTTTGCCAACTAAAGTTTTTTTAGCACAAAACGTATTTTTATTAGATGAAGCAAAAACTGGAGAAAATAATGGTGCGCTTGGAGTTTTAGTTGACACTAAAATGGGTTCAAGTGTGGGTGTTATTTATCAGAAAAGTATATCTGAGGATGTGGGTGGAGTTTCTTTATATGCCGACTATGTTGCATCATTAATGGGTGTAAACTTTCAGTTGCAAGCATTTTACGACTTAAGTGACGATGCTCAAACTGCTGCAGTTAATAATTTTTCTTCTTTCACAAAAGCAAGAAAGTTAGTCAATCTAGCAGTTGATACAAAAGTAGCTGGATTGGGAACCGTTTACGGGTTTTTCTTATCAAACTTAAATGTCGACAATAATGCAACCTTGATTTCTCAATATGCGGTTGGTGTTGAATATATGTTAAGCAAAGAAGTAAACCTAGTAGTTGAATTCGGTGAAGTAGACAAAGCAGCAACTGATAAATCGCAAACATTAAAAGCAGCTTTTGAGTTCATGATTTAGTTTGTAGTTTTTAGGAGCCTTAAAAGGTCAGACATTATTGCTCGTTATTCCCCCTCTTGAGACTTGTGCGGAGCTTGTCGAAGTAGGAGGCTAGGGAGAGTGTTACAGCACACTTCCTAAGAAATAAATTGAACCAGTGATAATCAGATTATTTTTTGTTTCAGCAATAAAGTCTTTTGCTTTGTTTTTTGGAATAACTTTAAGGTTACTAATGTTTTTAGTTATTTCCAGGAGAGTAGCCAAAGGAACTGCCTTATAGAAATCAAATTCTGTAATATATAAAGTTTTGGCAACAGAGGCAAGTGTTTCTACTATTAACAGAATATCCTCTCGGGGCTTCTGAGAAACAGAAAAGAGAATATCTGTTTTTAAATTATTCTTTTTTATATAGTTAACTATATTTGTTATGCCTTCTATGTTGTGCGCTGCATCAGCGATAATAAGTGGACTCTTTGATATTTGTTGCATTCGTCCAATTTGTCTTGTTGTATTAATTTTTATAGACGGAAAACCAAGCAGAGACAATGCCTTGTCTGCAAGAAGTTTGTTGTTAGACAGATATTCGCTAGCTGTTGGCTGAACAAAGAATATTGGGCAATTTAGTTCTTGAGCTTTCTTCTCAAAAAGCAGATTAATTTCAGGTTTTTGTTCAAAAGTAACGAGAGGAATGTGCGGCTTCATAATGCCAAGCTTTTCACCGGCAATTTTTAGTAATGTATTTCCCAGAATTGCTTGATGATCAAAGGAGATTGTTGTGATAACTGTTAGTATTGGCGAAACAACGTTTGTCGCATCTAGCCTTCCGCCTAGTCCAGTTTCTAAAACAACATAGTCAACCATTTCATCTCTAAAGTACATAAAGGCTATCAGGGTTAGTATTTCAAACTCGGTTAAAGAGATAGCGGTAATTTTAGATTTAATAATTTTCAGATACGAATCAATATCTCTGATGCTAATCGGAGTTCCGTTTATTTGAAAACGCTCGGTATAGGAAAATAGATGAGGGGAGGTGTAGACTCCTATTTTTTTGTTGTAGGACTCAAGCGATTGAGCAATAAAGTCTGCAGTTGTGCCTTTTCCATTTGTGCCAGCGATGTGAATATAGTTGATGCCAAGATGTGGATTGTCTAATAATTCTAAGGCGTTCACAATATGAGTCAGGTCATAATTTATGCCAGAGTTTTTTGCGAGTTCATAGAGCTGATCTTCTATGTTCACTTATAGTTCGGATAGTTTGGTTTCAATAAGTTTAAGTTTAGCGATACTTTCTGTTAACGAATTTTTTTGCTTTTCTATAACTTCTGCAGGAGCATTGTCAGTGAAGCCTTTGTTGTTTAGTTTAGTTTCTAGTCCATTAATTACAGCAGAGATTTTGTCAGCTTCTCTTTGTAGTTTTTCTTTTTCTTTATCAGTATCAATTAGTCCTGCGAGTGGGAGGTAGACTACTGTGTTTTCGGAAATAACAGCGTAAGCATGTTGCTCTTGTGGTGCTGTTTTCTTTGTTGAAAAAGTTGTTGTTTCTAGTCCAGCTAAAGTAGTTATATATGGTTCATATTCAGCAACTTTAGGTGTATTAGAGCAGACGATTAAATTTCCCTTTTTATTTCCTGCAATGTTTTTTTCTGCTTTGATGTTTCGAATTTCTTTTATTAAAATTTTTACTTCTTCGAAGACAGAGTCATCAAATGAAGATGTTTTAGGTTCAGGCCAAGCAGAAAGCATGATGGACTTATTTTCCAAATCAGAAAAGAGTGGATGAACTTTAAGTTGTTGCCATATTTCCTCTGTGATAAAGGGGATGATTGGGTGCAATAATTTAAGAATACCATTTAATACATAAATTAATGTTGGTTGTGAGGCTTGTTTGTGCTGTTTGGACATTTCAATGTACCAGTCACAAAACTCATTCCAAACAAACTCATATAGTTTTTCTACAACAAAATTAAACTCAAAATTATCATAATATTTATCAGTTTCAGTAGTTACTTTCTTGAAAGCCGAGAGAATCCATTTATCAGCCAGTGTCGCTCCAAGCTCACCAGTTGTTTCAGCTTCTTGCATAAGAATATATCTAGAAACGTTCCAAAGTTTATTGATGAAGTTTCGGCTGGAGACTAATTTGTCATCCATCAACCTAATGTCCTGTCCGCCGGAAGTTACTAAAGATGCCAGCGTAAATCTAAGGACATCCGCGCCTTTTTCTTGAATAATAATTAGCGGGTCAATGACATTACCAAGAGATTTACTCATTTTCCTGCCTTCGGCATCTCTGACAAGTCCGTGAATGTAAACTTTGCGAAAAGGCACATCACTCATATTGAAAAGCCCCATAGTAATCATTCTAGAAACCCAGAAAGTTATTATGTCGTAACCAGTTACCAGTACACTAGTGGGATAAAAGTCTTTGAGGTCTTGTGTTTGTTCTGGCCAACCAAGCGTAGAAAAGGGCCATAGAGCAGAAGAAAACCAAGTGTCTAAAACATCCTCATCTTGTTTAACGTTTTTGCTACCACAGCTACAAGTAGTCACTTCTATTTTGGAAACAATCTCTTTGTTACAATCTTGGCAATACCAAACAGGAATACGATGTCCCCACCATATTTGTCTAGAAATACACCAAGGTCTAATGTTTTCCATCCAGTCAAAGTAAAGTTTCTCCCATCTTTCGGGAAGGAACTGAATATCTTTATTTTTTACGGTTGAAATAGGTTTCTCCACTAGTTGTTTCATATCAATAAACCACTGCTTAGAAAGGTAAGGTTCGATAGTAGTATCACATCTATAACAGTGCCCAACCGCGTGGTCATGGTCTTCGGTTTTTTCTAATAAACCTAGCGATTCTAAGTCTTTAATTATTTGTTTTCTGGCAACATATCTATCCATTTTTTGATATGGTTTTGGGGAGTTTTCATTCATAACTCCATTTGTATCCATCACAATAATTTTTTCTAATTTGTGCCTAATTCCTATTTGGAAGTCGTTAGGATCGTGAGCAGGAGTCACTTTTACCGCACCCGTCCCAAAGTTTTGATCAACATGGTGGTCGGCTATTATTGGTATTCTTTTTTTTGTCAAAGGGAGCAAAAGTTCTTGCCCAATAAGAGAGCTGTATCTTTCATCAGATGGATTAACTGCAACAGCAGTGTCTCCAAACATAGTTTCTGGGCGAGTTGTTGCTACAGTGATAAATATGGCTGGGTTATCGGCAAGAGGATAGCGTATATGCCACAAATGGCCATGCTCGTCTTTGTGGTCTACTTCAATATCGGAAATAGCAGTGTGACAACGGGGACACCAGTTAACAATATAAGTGTCTCTGTATAGAAGTTTTTTATCATAAAGCCTAACAAAGTTTTCTTTAACGGCTTCGCTTAATCCTTCATCCATAGTAAATCTTTCGTGGTCCCAGTCTAAAGAAGCGCCAAGTTTGCGGAGCTGGCTGGTGATTCTGGTTCCGTATTCTTCTTTCCATTGCCAGACTCGTTCAATAAATTTTTCTCTTCCTAATTCCTCACGGTGAATGCCTTGTTTTTTTAATTCTTTTTCTACAACATTTTGTGTGGCAATTCCAGCGTGGTCTGTGCCCGGAACCCACAAAACGCGGTCACCTTTTAGTCTGTGATATCTAGCAATAATGTCTTGTAGAGTGTTGTCTAACGCATGACCTAAATGCAGAGCACCCGTAACATTTGGAGGAGGAATAACCATAGAAAATGGTTTTCCTGTTGTTTTAGGGGCAAAGTATTTGTTGTCTTCCCAGAGTTTATACCATTTGTCTTCTATGTTTTCGTGGTTATAGTTTTTTTCCATTAATTACCTCAGAAACGTAGAAACTGTTCATAATATCTTTTATGGTTTGGTTATATTTCATCCAAACTTCTTCGGGTGCCTGAGCAGTCACGATGTAGATAGAATTAGAGCCTTTAACATAAATATCATCAGCAGCAATTGTGTTTTTGAAGGTTAATCTTTCCGTAAGGTCTTGTTTTTTGTAGACAGCACTAATTTTTTCTTTTACGCCAACTAAAAAAGATTCTTTAGTGTTAAAAACTTTGGAAACAAGCATGTGCCATCTGTCCCAAACTGCACCACCTCGATATTGAAATACCGTATTGGCTGTTATTGTTTCAGAAGCAATGTAAGCTTTTAGTGTAACAAATACCTTGTCGCCATTAGCGGGAGAGGCCACCAGTCGATAATCGCTAGAGGTAGTATCAAGTTCCCATGAACTGGGAAACTCTAAACTGCAATTCATCTCATCATAGGAATATGTTGTTTTTGATGTTGGCATAAACATTATTTCTTCTTGGAAATGAGTTTGAGTGACAATGTCCTCAACCACCTCTTCTTCTTCCTCAGGATTATTAATTGGAATAACTGTTTTTTGTTCAGTAGTTATTTTAGGGTTTACTTCAAATACAACAGCAGGTTTTGGCAATTTAATTGTTTCTGTTTGTACTGGTTTAGTTAAGGGCTGAGCGCTGTTGTTATAGATAATAATAATTGGATCATCGTTAGCATAGAGGATACATAAAAAAATTGATGCAAGTAAAATTAATTTTTTCATGCCTGTATTTTACCCTACACTAAATATTGAGTAAAGCGAACTATGTTTTTGCCTAAGCGAGTATTTGCCTGATATACTAGATATATGCTGAAAAAGATTTTAATTGGGTTATTGATATTGGTTTCTTTTACTTTTTGTGATGTTTTCAAAAATAGTTCATCTTTGATATTTACTTTA
>JAQWCF010000018.1 GCA_028706105.1 Candidatus Margulisiibacteriota bacterium | reverse complement strand
CCAGGGATTGTCCACAGATTAGACAAAGATACTTCTGGTCTGATGGTGGTTGCTAAAAGCAACGACGCTCATGAAAAAATGGCAAAACTTTTTGAAACTAGAAATATCGAAAAGAAATATCTAGCGCTCGTTCATGGATATCTTCCGCATGAACAAGACTCTATTGATGCTCTAATAGGAAGAGTGCCCAGCAATTATAAAAAAATGCAAGTGGATCATCTAAACGGAAAGCCATCACTAACCGACTATAAGGTGCTCAAAGAATCTAACGAAAAATCTCTTCTTGAATTAATTCTTCATACTGGCAGAACACACCAAATCAGGGTTCATCTAGCTCATTTAGGAAATCCTGTTGTGGGAGATTCCGTTTATGGTAAGGCTGGAAAAAGCAAAACCCAACTACTTCACTCCTATTCGCTTAAATTTAATCATCCAATTACTGGCAAAGAAATGTTCTTTCAAACGGAATTGCCTTCTTGGGGTAAATTCTAACACCCTTCCGTCTCAACTACGTTGAGCCACCTTCCCTTAAAAAGGGGAGAATTAAAGTCACACAATGAATTGAAGCACTCTTGCAATAGCTCCACTTAGCAAAACATGAGCTTAGTGGCTATCCTCGAAGTTGAAGACAAGAGTTTTTTGGTTACTTTTGATCAAGCAAAAGTAACAGTTAAGCTACCAGGTGGTTACTCTATTATTCTTAAAATTAACTGCCTGTCCACCATAAATCCACGTGTAGTATAACTTTCTGCCTGTTTTATCTTCATAAACATTATCAGGTTCACCCTTAATGGCTCTTACCATTGCTGGAGACATATCTCTCGACAACTCTCCATTTAAAACTCTTTGACGGGTACTATATGACCATCCATATCTATCGGATTCTTCAAGAGCAAGTTCTACCAAAAAATATGGTCTATTGATTTTAGTTGCATACGAAGCAGCAATGTAGGCAATCTGTGGCGCATAAACTCTCATCGTTTGCCAGCCCTTATCTTCTGTTTTTGTATTATCATATTTAAAATTTCTTTTAGTTGGCATAATTTGCGTCATCATTGAATTGCTATCTGTCTCTGTATAGATCTCCATCATTGTGGAAAAATTCAAAGGATTTATTGCCTGTGCTGTTGTTTTTTTATAATAAATGTCATATTTTTCAGGATCATAATACTCAATTTTATACCAAGATACATCGCCACTAGTTACTGTCTCTATATACTTAAAGGCCATATTTCGCTTAGCTATGATTGCGATTTCTGAGTCTAAGGATGGTAGGCTTCTAATGTTTAATTGAGAGGATGTTATGTACACAGAAGAGTCATAAAAAGGACTTGCAGCAAAGACAAAAGACATAGCAATAAATATAATTATTTTTTTCATCGTATTCATTTTACACACAAACTTTTTTTTATTAAAGCGTAAAGACCGTGCTTGGCTATTGAAACTGTTCTGTTTTTCCGTATAATATAAGCATTGCAGGGGGAATGCATGAACTTTTCAGAAAAAATTAAAAAAACTCGTCAACTTATTGAGGAGACGAAAACTGTTGACTCTGTTCGCCTAATTGGCGTTACTAAATACCTTGACCTACAAGGCACGGAAGATGCTATCCTTAGTGGGCTAACCAATATTGGCGAAAATCGACTACAAGTCGCAGAAGCCAAAATTCTGGACCTTAAACCAAAATATCCAAATGTATCTTGGCACTTTATTGGTAGACTGCAATCAAATAAAGCAAAAAAAATTATAACTTTATTCGACTATATCCATTCCATTGATTCCTCTGAGAAGCTACAACTAATCGACAATCTTTGCCTTCAAGAAAATAAAAGCATCAAAATATTAATTCAACTAGACATCTCTGGTGAAAAAACTAAACAAGGCATGGACGAAAAAGAATTGTTTGCCAGTCTTGATCAAATAAAAAGTTTACAAAAAGCACGATTTGTTGGACTAATGACAATGGCACCACTAACTAAAGATGAAACCATTCTACGAAATGTTTTCAAAAAAACAAAAGGAATTGGAGAGGAGCTGAGAAAAAAAGGAATCATTTGCCAAGAACTTTCTATGGGAATGAGCAACGATTACATAATAGCGCTTCAGGAAGGAGCGACTATGCTACGGCTAGGAACCGTACTATTTTTAAAGGAGGAAACAAATGAATAAAAAATCAAACACCAATTTTTTCGAACAATTTAAAGTATTTCTAGGCCTCGAAGACATGAAAGAAGTAAACAAAAAAACAAACGGAAGCTCTACAAAAAGTAATGGCGCAATCAATTTAGCGTATTTTAAGAAAGCATCTTCAGAGATTAAAATAATTTCACCTAAATCTTTTGCCGATGGTATTTATATTGTTGAGTTTATTAAACAAGATATCCCAGTAATTGTTAATTTACAGTATCTTAATAAAATGCAAGTAAGCAGATTTATGGATTTCATTTCTGGAACTATTTATTCGCTTAATGGAAATAGCATGAAACTCTCCGACACTCTTCTCATGATTTGTTCTGAAAGAACTGCTATAACAGAAGAAAACCTTAAAAGAACAAAATCGTCCAATAATGCTAATGAAGAAATTGTTATGAACATGATGAACGTTAATTAGTTGAATCTTTATCTGTGATAGTTTATAGTTAAAACCATGCAAAATTCAGTTTGTTTCTTTGGTGCAGGAAATATGGGAGAAGCCTTAATAAAAGGTTGCCTTTCTTCTGTCGGTCAAAATAAGATTGGCTTTGTTGAATCTAATGAACAAAAAGCTGAATACATACTTAAGAAATACGGAATTTCTAGAATTGTGTCTTTGGCTGACATCAACAACTATGAAACGCTTATCCTTGCCATCAAACCTCAAAGCATTCCTGCGGTAATAACCGAGCTAAGCTCTGCTCTCACCAAGGAGATACTTGTTGTCTCAATTGTTGCTGGAATAACCATCGGATACTATCAAAAACATTTTCCTCTAAATAAAATTATCCGTGTCATGCCCAACACTCCTTGTTTAATAAATAAGGGGATTAGCGTAATCAGCGCAAGCAACAAATGTTCCCAAAAAGATGCTTCGGTTGTTGAAAAAATATTCCTTACTACAGGAAAAGTTCTCTTCATGCCTGAAGATAAAATTAATGCTGTTACGGCACTCAGTGGAAGTGGTCCAGCATATTTCTACCACATAGCCGATGTTTACGCTACAGAGGCAGTTAACTTTGGCATAGCTTACAAAGACGCACTTCAGCTTATTACAAATACCATGCTTGGTGCTGCAGAAATGATGCTTCAGTCTAACAATTCCGTTGACCAACTAATTACTCAAGTGCGCTCACCTGGCGGAACAACAGAGGCAGCCCTCAAAAAGCTACAAATCAATGAATTAAATAATATTGTTCAAGCAAGTCTGTCAGCTGCAAATAATAGAGCCAACGAATTAAGTTTAAAGGAGTAAGCCATGATGAACGTTTTCCAATTAATTTCTTTTCTTTTTGAAGCATATAAAATCATTTTAGTTATCCGAATAGTGTTAACTTGGATGCCACATAACAGGAATCACTTCATCATTGAAAAAATATATAATCTTACAGACCCTTATTTAAATATATTTCGTTCGCTTAACATTAACTTCGGTGGGATTGATTTTTCACCAATAGTTGCTTTCTTTGTGCTTAGCTTTATTCAAAGATTATTGCTCCAAATATTAATTTTCTAATGTTGTATTTATCTATATTTTTTAAAACCATTTACTTGCTAATGCTAGTCAGAGCTTTAACAAACTATCTACGTTACTCTCAATACCAAGCGCCAAAAACTTTAAATTTTTTTCTTAAAACTTTTGAAGCTGTTACAGATTTGATTTGTAAGCCTTTTCAAAATATTTTTTACTTTAGTTACGATACCTCACCTCTTCTTGCCATTATCTTTATCCATTATTTGGGAGAACCTTTGACACAAATTATATTCAATCTATGCATGAAACTAACCTTTCTCATACAATAACGGCCTCCATAATAACAAAAGCGCAAAAGGAATCTATCACATTATTTGGTGATAATTATAAAATAAAAATTAATGAAACACCTGAGAAAGGAAAAGCTAATGAAAAAATCATTAAATTATTAGCTAAAAGATTGAAAATTTCTCAAAAAAACATAAGAATTATAAAAGGGGTATTTTCAAATAAGAAAACTATATTAATTTCTGAATTTACTGGTTCTCTTTCAGAGTTATTAGACTAATATTAATATAGCGACCGTAGTCATGAGGGGATTATGTTTCAAAGATATGTGGCCGTCCTATTATTTATCAGTTCTTGTTTGCTTTTTGGAGTGTCAGATTCGTTTGTAATCAGCCATAACGAAACTAGCTTGGATCTGCCTTCAGAAAACTCCCAAATAACAGCAGACAACAATGACGACCTTAGTGCAGAAGAACTCCAAAGCATTTTTTTACTAATCCCAACCTCTAATTTAAAAGAACTCTCCGTTTTAATCAACACCTCAACTAATCTCCTTGAAGAAACAACTGACAGATGGAATCTTCTCCAAAAAATTAACGCCTCCACCAATTCCATTGAAGAAGAAACAACAATGAACCTTTTTTTGCCTCCACCGCCTAAAATAATCTTTGCCAGTGAGTTTTCTAAACCACAAATACTTGGAGGAGTAAATCAAACGTTCATTATTACAGATAATCGATCCTATGTTGAGTCAAAACAAAAAAATATCACTCAAAACGAACTTGATGGTTGGGAAGATTTTTGTTGGGAAGAGTGGGAAGAAAAAAAAGATCCTCTAGCTAGTTTTTTAACGCCCCCATATGTTGATGGTTTTGGAGAAATTAAAGTTTATTCTCTACAAGTCAATGCTGACAATCAAAGCCGTGCTTATGCCTTAAACGATGAAGTTTATAAATATTTAACTAAAAAAGTAAAAGAAATAGACTTTCAGATAGATTACAGATTTAACTTGCTCATCCAAGCCAAAATTAGTGATGAGGCTGAGGTTTATTACAATGTATCTCAAGAGCCTGATTTGCCCCAAAAAACAGACGTTTCACTAAAAGTTAGGCAAACCTGGGTAAAGTTTGGATACTCAGAAAAAAGGTTTAAGCTGGGATCTTTTACTGATGTTAGTAAAAAAATAGATGGAGTTTCTGTTGAAGGTACAGAAGGACCCTTTTCGTACAATTTTGCCTTTGGTTCAGAAAAAAGTAAAGAAGACAGCTTTACCGTAAAAGGAAACGGAGGAGATGAGTATGAATTGCGCAATAAACCAGTCTTGGAAAAATCAGTCCAGGTTTGGGTTAATGACCGCCCACAAACGCTTAACAAAGACTATACTGTGAATTATTTTGAAGGAAAGGTCATCTTTTCCACCCTTAAAACATCTGGAGAAACACTCAGATTCTCTTATCAATATACAAACCCTATTGAAGAGTTTATACCAATTGCTAGTAACGTAAACTTAATAGGATTTAATGCTAAATATGATAACAAACACAAACAAACAGTAGAAAAAAAATTATCTAAAATTTGTGAAATTATCGCCGAGCTACCAAAAAATGGAGAAATCTCTCTAAAATTACAGCCTATTGAACTAAACTCAGAACAAATTATTGTAGATAATGTTGAACTGAAAAGAAACACTGACTACTATATTCAATATTCTTCTGGTGTTGTAGTTTTTCAAAACAAAAACTTAACCAATATAAGTATTTCTTACTTGTCTCCTGAAACTAATAGCCATGAAGAAAAAATTAAAGGAAATGGAGAACGAATAGCCTTCTATCTTAAAAACACACCTATTTTAAATAACAGCGAGATTATTTCTCTTCAAGGCAATATTTTAGAAAAAAATAAAGACTACAAAATAGAAAACGACAAAGGAATGCTTGTTCTAAAATATCCAGTAGCTGCCAACGAAACCTTGTCTATTTCCTATAGACAACTTCTATTTGAAACAAAAACATTCAGTAGAGAAAGAGACAATGATTATGATGTAAGCTTTACTTATGTAAGGCAATTTGCTAAATCGCAAGAAGATGTTAATACTAAGTTGACTTCAGAAAAAATTATCTCAACAACCAACTTCACCTCTTCAGTTTCCGTAAATTTAACTAACTGGCCAATCCTCGACGGTTCTGTTTCCTTACTTCTTAATGATGTAACAATCACCGCTAATTTAGAAGGTACAGATTTATACGCCGGACACCTAGTTATTAATTCCCCTGCCTTAAACGGAGTCTCTGGCACAATCCAAATTAATTACTCTTACTATAAAGAATTTGGTCCTCAACAATGGAACTTTTCTGGTTCTAATAAAGATATTGAAAATTTTTATTTTCACAATAATCAACTTTCGCATAGGGTAAAATCCAGTCTTCCCCATCCAATAAAATATGACCCAAACAATCAATATGTCAAAGTTGAATACAAACAAGACTCTAATATTTTTAAAACGCTGAAGCCAGGGCTTGATTACGATATTATCTTTAACGTTGACGCAGTTAAAGAAGGTCAAATATATTTAATTCTTTACCATGAACATGGCGTCACTGTAGACAGTAGCGCTGAAAAGGTTAACTATGGCTTACCGTCTAGCTTAGGAAACAATGACCTCTTTAAAATTACCTACTATTACACCAACTCTAATATTCCCGACGCTGGAGAAATTATTAATGAACAGTTTGCTGTAGTCTATAACCAACAAATTAACCCCGCCTTTGGCTACTCTGTTGAGGTTGCTCGTTCTCACAAAGAATACTCAAAAACAACAAGAGTAACAACAGATACTATAGTAGGAACAGGTGAGTATAACAAAACCTATCCTCTCTCTGCTCCTAACATTGTAGAAAACTCTGAAGTTGTCTATTTAAATGAAAACATCGCGATTAGAGATATGAATTACTACATTAACTACAATACTGGTCAAATCACTTTCATTAATCTTAATCCTGGAAAAAACGACACCATCCGAGTTGAATACAGCTATTACACAAAAGAATCCGGCGGAGAAATTACAAAATATGAAGAAAGCGGGAACGCCATAGGAATAAAAACTAACTTAAAAGGCGACATTCATGAAACTAATGCTCAGCTAATTTTTGTCGATGATACTTTTTCTCCTGTAGGTACCTCACAATATAAAAAGGGATCCAATATCTTTATCTTAGGTTCAAAAATAAATCCCTCCAAAGAACTAAACATTAATACCGAGCTTTTCACCAATCGTCTAAAATCAGCCTACACCTCAGCCAAAACTGGTCTTAACCTTGGTTATAGTGAGAACAAATATAAAGTAGGCGCTTCTTATTCGCCACTAAACATCTTAAACGTAAGAGGTGAAGTTGACATTCAAAACTACTCTACAGAAATCAATGCTGACAACGGACTAAGACCAATTGATAAATCACTAAACAACTACCTTTTTGCCTTGTCCTCTGGTCCTCCTGGTTTCAAAACCTCTCTTCTCTTAAACAATTTTAATAATAATGATAAGTCAAACAGAGTGGCTGGACTTGAAACTTTAGGTAAAACCCTAGAACTCAATAATGATTTAGTCCTTTTTTCCAATGATTTTCGGCTTATTTCTAGTTTCAAAGAAACTACCGAACTGCAAACTTCTGGCAACGAAGATATTAGCGACTTAAATAACAGGAAGTATGGCTTTGATGTAGCCGTTCGTCCAATACCTTTTCTACGCTTAAACGGAAACTACTCTCAAGAAAATTTGGATAAAAATAATTATCAAAGCACAACTCTTAGCGCTACAAAAGAACAAGCCAAAAACTATGGAACAAATGTTTCTTTTACTCCCCCTATTGGTCTACCCATCTTACAAAAACCTGACTATGGATTTGCTTTTGCTAACACAGAAAAAAGATCACTTCTTTCTTCATATAAGCCTGACGCCAGCCAAACTATAGGCAACAGGCTTTCCTTTGGAGTACTCGACATTACTTCTATTTCCTTACGTAACTCTCTTGCAAATACGTTACAAAGTGATGACAAAATCAAAAGAAATGCCTATCTAGGAGAATACACCGTGAATGGATTCAGTATTTTGAAAGATTATTTCCCTCTTACCTTAAAACCATTTTCACGCAAGTTTACAAACTCTTATGCTATTGATGAAATAGGAAATTCTACCACTATCAGTAACAAAGGCACAAACTCTGGAGAATCAATGAAATATGGAGCAAGCTGGTCGCCCTTCAAAGAATACAATGGCGGATTTGACTATACAATCAATGAAACACGTGCTTTATCAACTGAAAACAAAATAGCTGAAATTATCCATTCTACTCAGACAAAACCAGACAGTTCGTTAACACTAGTTAATAATTTTCAAATATCAGATATTTTTAAAACAAATCATTCCTTCACAAATAATGAAAATAAAGAACAAAAGCTTACCTACTATTTAACTAACCCCACTCTAAGCATAAAAAATATAATTACCTATAACAACACTAGTCATTTAGTTTCTAATAAATTTAAAAACGTTTTTTTAGAAAAAGTTCATCCTGTCTATTTAAATAATAACTACATTAATGATGATTATCTAGATTCATCAAAAGGAATTAAAGTAAGAGAACAAGAAGACTATGAAATCTACTCTGATTTCAAGCTCCTAGAGAAGCTAACCCTGAAACCCAAGCTGAACCTTTTTAAAACTGATCAATTCACAACAATTTCGGACAACTACTCTCTCTCCAGTGTGCGGTCACTTTATGATCAACGAATCTTTAACAATAAACTACAATCCACTTTAGGTGCAGCTTATCCTTTTATTGAAAAAACCAACCTTCTGGCAAACATAGGCTATGACAACATAAAAGAAAACGTATATACAAAATCTTTCAGCGGAGTCTCTGAAGACCCGAAAGAATTCGACATTTACAGTATAGGTGTCGGTGTTGACACAACAATTGTTGACGGACTATTCCTCAAGGGAACTTATACTCTAAAAAACAGCCAAGACAAAAAAGCAACTCAACGTATCTTTAATGGAAGCCAGACGGTTCTAATATCAGGCACATACAAACCAGCAACCATCATAGCCCTACCTGCTGTTGAAACTGTTGGGGATGTTTTGATGGTTATTTTAAATAAATCAACCGTTGGGTTTTCTTTAGAGTATAACAAAGGGACCGGTATCAACTCATATACGGTGGAAGAAACCGAGTCCTTAATAGGAAAAACCGTAGCAACAAAAATAGAAGAAATTGATAACTTAAGAATTAAGGGTTCTTTTGAATCACAGGTAGAGGTACCCTTAACGGAACAAAGTGGCGGAATGATAGAAAAATTTGTCTTCTCTTCTGAAGCACATATGGTGATAAAAAATGACTATGCTAACGCCACTGGTATTAGTTATTCTATTCTTGGGATTATCTTCAGCGGGAAACTAATCTTCTAAATTATCTCGCTAATCTGGCTTAAAGGAATTAACATTACATAACCAAGCACAAAAATTAGCATCGCTATAAAAAATATGGCAACTCCACTTACTAAGCTAGCAACCACTCCCTGCATTTCATCTGTTTTCTCTGTAGCTTCTTGAATAAAATTATTAAATAGTAATTTCTTTCGTTCACTATCAATCATTAAAGATGTAAGCACTCTTTGTTTTTTTTCTATAAAAGGTATTTCAATAGCTTTATCAAAAGACAGCCCCCGCTGCAGTCTGGATAGAATTGTAGAGAGCGCATATCCGGTCATACCCTTCTTGTCCCTACTCAAATAGTCTGTAAGTATCTCTTCTAGTGGGACGCCAGTGTCAACAGAAATAAAACAAAGTTGCCAGAAAAATTGTTGAAACTTGGCACGAAAAAAATAATTTATAAATGGAATTGTCGCCTTAATCCGTGAGGGTATAGTTCTGTAAGTTAAATAAAGAAATAGAAAAATAAGAATCCCAACCAAGGCTACTTTCCACAAATGCTCTTTGCTAAGTAGCTTCAGCATCAACGGAATTTCATTGCCACTATCTTGAAAGAAAAACATAAAGTTAGGGATAATACTATATGAGACAAAAAATATCATGCTAATCCCAGCACACAACAGCAATACAGGATACAGCGCTTTCTTTGCTACGGTTTTTTGCTTTTTTTGTTTTGCTTTCAAAAGGTTCACAATGTCTTGAAAAGTTTTTTTATTCCAGCCTGTTATCCTAGAAATAATAAAAAACGAATTAATTTCTTCACTAAACAAATTGTATTCCTGCAAAATTAAACTAAAATCCTTACCTCTTCTTAAATCAGCAAGAATAAATTTACAAACTCTCTTGATTTTCTTCTCAGCAAACTGTTGATATTTTAACAACAAACTATAAACATTTTCTCCCTCTGTATAATAGAGTGACAAAAATTCAAACAATTCTACTTGCCTAGATAGGGGCAATCTCTCCTTCATCTTTGCTACAATAAAATTTCTTTTTTTTATTTTTTGCAATTGCTTTTGAGAAACGAGATTAACAAATAATCCTTTTTTCGATAGATAAATAACTTTATACAGCATCCCAAAAAAACCTTTCCGCATTTTTTGTTGTAATATTACTTATTTCATCATAACTCAAACCAAGCGTTTCAGCCAAAACCTCAGCTGTTGTTTTTAAATATTCTGGCAAGTTAATCCCGCCACGATATGGAACAGGAGCCAAATAAGGACCGTCCGACTCAACCATAATCCTATCCAGTGGCACCTCTTTTACGATATCTCTTACATTTTGCGCTCCTTTAAAGCTCACCATGCCATTGAAAGAAAAAAAAGCTCCTGCGTCCAAATAATCGCCCAACAAAGAAATGTCGCCTGTATACGAATGACAATGGTACTTCCCGGGTATTTCTTTTATTATTTCTAAAACTTCTTTCTCTGCCCCTCTTGTGTGTAACACAATAGGCTTGGCATGGTTCGCCAAATCAATCATTTGTAAAAATACTTTTTTTTGTGTATCTACTTTGCTAAATTCATAATAAAAGTCTAGCCCAACCTCACCAATACCAACACACTTTGGATGCGTTAAAAGTCTTTTTATTTCAATAATGTCTTGGTTGTTAAATTTATCTGCTTCATGTGGGTGAACCCCAGCGCAAAAAAATACATTGTCGTTGCAATCAGCCAATTCTGCGGCTGCAATACTATCTACTAAGTCGACCCCTAAAGTTATAACTTTTTGAACCCCTACTAGTTTAGCTTTTGCTAATAACTTCTCAGGGCTTAACTCACTATACCTACTGTCAGTAAGGTGAATATGTGTATCGATTAAAGACATTATTTTCTTGGGAAAACCGGTTCTGGCTTATTTAACATTCTGCCTTCTACGAAAAATCCCCACACAAAGGGTGCTTGTTTCTTTTCCGCTTCATTAATGTTTAGTTGTGAATAAAAAGAGTTTGTAACGATAGGCATAAAGGGACTAAGCCAGGCAGTTACTATTCTTATTGTTTCTATAAGGTGAACCATAACAGTGGCTAATTTATCCATGTTACCTTCTTTTTGTAGTTTCCATGGGGCAGTTTCCTCAATAAATTTGTTGGCTTTTCTAATCACAGTAAAAATTTCTTCCAGTGCAACAGATAACTTAAAAGCATCTATAAAAACTGGAATGCTTTGTTCCAGTTTCAATGTGGCTTTCTTCAGCGATAATTCTGCTTCCGACAACAAATCATCTTTAGCTTCTGGAACTTTCAAATCAAAATATTTTTGCATCATATTTAATGTTCTGTTAAGCAAGTTACCATAATCATTAGCAAGATCACTATTAAATCGTTGCTTCATGGTTTCTTCGCTATAAGAGCCATCTAGTCCAAACACCATTTCTCGCGCCAAATAATACCTAAAAGGATCAACACCGTATTCGTTCATAATAACAAAAGGGTCTAAGACATTACCTTTTGATTTGGACATCTTTTCTCCACCTTGATAAATAAACCCATGACCAAAAACATGCTTAGGAACTTCAACGTCCATTGCCATTAACATTGCGGGCCAAATAACAGCATGAAACTTAAGAATGTCTTTACCAATCAAATGAACATGGGCTGGCCAATATCTTTGAAAAAAAGCATCATCTTTTTGATACTTAATACCCGTTAAATAATTCAAAAGTGCATCAAACCAAACATAAACATAGTGCTTTTTTTCAGTAGCTTCCAGTTGTGGAAACTCAATACCCCAGTTAATTGTAGTCCGGCTAATGCATAAGTCATTAAGGCCACTTTCCACAAAACTAATAACTTCATTTTTCCTGCTCTCAGGTAAAACAAAGTCAGGAACATTCTTAATATGTTCTAAAATCCTTTGCCCAAAAGCAGAAAGTTTAAAAAAATAAGCCTCTTCTTGTAAGGTTATTACTTCTCTGCCGCAATCAGGGCACTTGCCTTCTGCTAATTGTGTTTCAGTAAAATATGCTTCGCAGGGTCTACAATACAAACCTTCATAGGAACCTAAATAAATATATCCATTTTTATAAACTTGTTTAAGTACATCCTTAACTATCTCTTGATGTTCACTATCTGTTGTTCTAATAAAATGGTCATTAGAAATATTTAATTTTTCCCATAACTCTTGAAAGCGAAGAACTACACTGTCTACCAACTCTTTAGGAGTCACCCCTTTTGCTTCTGCTGCTTTTTCTATCTTTTGACCATGCTCATCTGTTCCTGTTAAGAAAAAAACATCTCTGCCCCTCAGTCTGTAAAACCTAGCCAAAATGTCTGCTATGATTGTTGTATAACAATGACCAATGTGAGGGATATCATTAACGTAATAAATGGGCGTTGTAATATAAACCGAATCTTGCTCCACTAATGGACAACTCCTATCATCCTAACCACTTTTGTTGGCTTACCACCAGAGGCATAAGGTGCAGCCTCTATAATTGCAAAGTATCCACCTTTTGAAACAAATTGTCCAGACGCATTCCTGCCATCCCAGTCCACATAACAAAACCACCCTGAGCTTGACAAAACACCTTCTTTTGTTATTTCTTTACTGTCAAATCTTCTTACAAAATGACCTAAAGAATCATAAATCACTACACTTGCATCTATGTCCTGGTTTAATGAAAAAACTATTCTTGTTGTCTGATATGCTGAATAAAATGGATTGGGATAATTAGAAACATTAAAAATAATTTCAGCTGTATTTGTTGTCATTATTCTTTCCCCAGAGTCAAGATATAAACTTTGTAAACCAGCTGCGTTCACTGCTTTTATTCTATACTGATAAGGTGTATCAACTTTTATGTTATTATTACTCCACTCTCTACTTTCTGCGTTTTTAGTAGCCACTGGCACCCAATTTAATGATTGCCCTGAAAGCATCTCCACCACATAATATTGAATTTTTGATTCCACCTCAACAAACGGAGACCAAACAATATCATGTCGTTCATCTTCCCACCGTGCTAAAACAGAAAGTTTGTTATTATTTCCTACCCACGGAGGAGTAAAATCTGTTTTAAAAACAAAATTTCCAGTAATTGACAAGAGTTCATTCGCTCTGGATTGAACATAAATATTATAAGTTGTTTTATCAGTTAAAAAATAGCTTGAATTTGTAATAATAATATTAATCGATGCTAGTTGAATATTCTTACTATTTTCAACATTATTAACTAATATTATTCCATTATAAATATTGTCCTTATTTGACGTTGTTCCTATCTGAACCTGTAATGCGTTAATTCCTTTTTTAGTAGCATCTACAGACGTTGAATAAAAGAATTTAATATTACGATGACTAGAATTATATGCCTTACCCGTAATTACCGGTTTGGTTGGTCTTTCCTTTTCAACTATCTGTATCTTATTTGTTGTTACAACTTGTTCATTAACTATTCTGGCATAGGTTTTTATTGCACCATCATCTTGAAAACTAATATTACCAGAACCTGTTTCTGGATTAATAAAATTTATTTGAAAAACACCCTCGCCCACATTGCTCTCAGTTCTTGGAGTCAGAACTAACGCATAATAATTTTCAGTTACTAATGCCTGAGGATTCATTTCCGGTGTATTGCCACTCTGTGTTAACTTTATTCTTATTCTTTCCCCATCATTCCAATTGTCTATTAGCTCTGTAGACACTTTATCTTTATAAGAAAAATCATCATCTGTTTGCCAATCTGCATATTTGTACAATGCTACATCAACATCATCATTTAAACGAATGCTTCCTCCTTCTTCCCTGAAAATATCTATATAATTAATCATTGGATAAGATCCCTCTGACTTATAATCTACATTGATTTTAAATTTAAGCATGTTGATAGATTCTTTTTGATAAACATATTGTTCAGTATTCTTGTAAGGTTTTATGTTTAACTGTGAAATATAGTAATCAGTATTAAATGTTATTGTTTTTGCTGGAAATTTATCTGAACCTCTCATGAAGTCATTACCCTTAAACTCAAAAGAATTTGCAGAAACAAACTCTAAGGAAAACTGACTATCCTTAGCTAAAGTCCTGCTTGTTGTAACCACAACAAAAAAAGTAGAGCCACCCCCACTAATATTTATTGGGTACGGAAATACGATATTAATTGTGTTTTGTTGTGCTGTCCAAAATCTATCTTCCCCAGAACTTACCAACAAATCTTTATCGTCATATATATTATTACCATCCTTATCATTATAAATTGCTACGCTTGTTATTTTGGTTGGGTCTAGTCCATTATAGTTTAATTTCATTGTCACGGCTGTCCATAGAGCACCATAATTTTCTCCTTTTCTTTGTGAGCCCGCAAGTGATTCCGGCAAAGACCATAGGTCAAACATCTTAACTGGCACTCCTCTGCCTGCATGAATTTCACTGGTAACAGCTCCTGCTTCTCGTTCTTCATTAGATTCATATATAATATTCAATTGAGTCTTAGTAATATTAAATGTTGCAACTATTCCACTCTCATCTTGATTATTAGGAGGAATTACAGATTCATAAAAGTCTACATCAAAAGCATTAATCGTGGTAAAGCCAAACCCAATATCGGACTTATCTACCTCTGCTGCATCATAAACGTCTACTATAATAAAAATTGTTGATGTTGTCTGATAATCAACTATCTGCTCAGACAATGCTTCAAATGGAATTTTCATGGTTGCACCTGAGCCTTGGTAAATCCTACTGCCTAACAGAATATCCTCGCCGTCAAAAAGACCATCCTTGTTTTTATCTAAATATGCGTGAAATTTTTCTATTTTATTTTCTCCCATATTAGAAAATTGTAAATTCACCCCTGAAACATGAACATTTCTAGAAACCGCCTTCATTTCTGCATAAATAATTGGTATTGTTTTGTTACCCCTCTCTAACAAATTAAAACTGTATTCTGTCATTGGCACCTTTCTGGCTCTCGCAAAATAATCACCATAACTTAATACCTTTAATTGCCTAGAAAAGGGGGCTCTATCCAGCAATGCATTCCCAGCAAAATCCTCTACATTAATGCTAATATGGTTATTGAGTAAGGTTATTCTATTATCTAATCCCTCTGTTATTTGTATCGTGGCAACATATATATATTCATTACCTACTTTTTCGTTAAAGCTTATCACGGAAGTTTGAAGTGAAAGACCATCTTTATCTTCAATTCCAATCTTGTTTTTTTGTTTTAAATCTAATAACTCATTAAAACACATAGTTATTGTTAGCTGATTACCAGCGCTTTCTACTGGCTGTACAAAAATTTCATAGGTAGGGGCTAAGGAGTCATAAGTAATATTCCATATAGTAGGCTCCTGGCAACTTAACTCATTCCTATCGGCTACCCACGCTCTAAGAATTTTTTTTCCTTGGCTTGTGTCAGTAAATACATATAATCCATCAAAACTAACACGCTTCACACCTTCTTCTACTGTCCATTTCTTGTAATGACGAGGATAAGGGCGCCATTCATAGTTATCATTTATCGCATACAATTGGTATAACTCAGCATCACTAGCTGCATTCATGCTTATCACATAGTTCACTGTTAATCTATTGGTATAATGTGTTCTTCCATCCCATGATTTAACATAAAACAATGGAGGAGGAGGAATGGTAGCATCAATTATAAAATGAGCTCCCATTACTATTATATCTGTTGTATTTCTTGCTTCGTCTGTTACTCTGACTTCAAAATATGCATCATATGTTATAGACGCTTTCCCTACTAATAGCTTAACAAGATCGAAATCTGCCCACCATTTTGCCATATAATCTGGACTTGCCAAAATAGTTGCATCCAGCTCCTCTGTTTTAGGGAGATAAGGACTTAAAACACTTATTGTAACTAACTCTACTTTTTCACTATCAGAATATATCTTCAATGTCCAACTTGGAGTCACCAGCGCTCGCTCATAATATCTGTTGCCACCAACAAACTCTATGTTATGTGTTATATCCAGCTGAGCAGTATAAAATGTTTTCGATAAATGAGGAACCTCCTCGTATTCTTGATTAGATTTATCTGGTTTTATATTAAGCTCTGGCGCAATTTGATCGAAGTTAATAGTACAAATGACAGATTGGCTAGTTATCATTTCATTCTCATCTCTAACCCACAGATGCATTGTTCTAAGTCCATTTTTATTAAAATATGTTTCGTTACTTTTAAGCTCATATCGTGTCGAATATTTAATGCTACCCTCTGGATCTGAGCTGTCCTCTTGTACAATTCCCTCTGCAAATAAAGAAGTCCAAGACTGTTCCTCCGCAGCTCTATCTCCTGAGGCAGCATCTGGTCCTTCTAAAATTATATATTTCTTAATGCCTGTACCAACAACAAAAGAAACGCTAACAAAAATCTCGTTTGTTAAGTCATCTCTACCCGTTACAATGTCTTTTGCTTTAAAGTTTACTGGCAACGGAACCTGTTCTGGTGCCAACTTAATAAATCTAATAGAACCATTAACTGTTGTCGCAATATTTCCTGCGTTATCTATCAAAAAAACTTTAAACAAATGTTCTCCATAATTGTCTACCTCCTCTACATTTAACGTACACCCCCATGTATCACCAGCCCCGTATACATTATTAAGTGTAATTAATTCTGACGAACCAGCCGTTGAGGTATAGCAAACAAAAGGTGTAACTACGATTGGCTCAGAAAGACTCAATGTTATGCTTAAAACATCTGCACTGCTTACAAAAGGAATTACCGCTGTTCCTGGATGTGCCCTTAATTTTATAGTAACCATTGGAGGAATAATGTCTACCTTAATTCCCGCTGTGGCTTCTGTACTGTTTCCTGCTTTGTCCCAACCTTTAATAAATAAATTGATTGTTGTGTTTTCATTCGCTGAAACTACTATATTAGTAGAGTAGTCTTTAATGTTACCTGTCACACCATACTCAGTTTGTCCACTGGATGCCTTGACTCTGTAGCTTTGGGTAGAGAAACCTCCTGCGTCAAATGGGTTCCAGGTTAAAGTAATATTTTCTGTATTAAACCAGCCATCTAAAGGAAAGGTCCTATTATAACTCACCTCAAATAAGTTATAAATACTTCCAATTAAAGGTATTTGTGGTGAAACAAATAATTGTATAGTTGGATCGGTAGTATCTACTTTCAATGCTACCGATTTAGTGGCAAGGTTTCCTGCTCTATCCCTAATTTGAATATAGACATTCTGAGTTATATCATTATTGGGACTAACGTAAATATTAGTATAGCTACGTTTATTCTGAAATACACTCCAAGTTGGCGTTCCATCTGATTTTATTCTATATGGTTTTTCCGCTAAAAGTCCCGCGCCATCGCTAGCATTGTCCCAGCTAATATTTATTAATGGATTTGCATGCCAACCTTCCAGTGGCCAGATACCATTGCTGCCTGGATCTGCGTCTGCTGCAATAATTACATCAAAAACTGTTGAAGGTGCATCCGTGTCCACAAACACATTAGCACTACTTTGGATTACATTTCCTGCTCTATCGGCAATAGCTCCAATAATGTTGCGCTGTAACGCCCCTGCGTTTGCAATCTGCATAGTTGCATTCATCGAATTAGTTTGGCCGTCATTAATAAAATATTTATCTGTTTCTCCCTTTAAAAAATAACCATCTGGTCTGATACCAAAATCATCTGTTATAGATACGCCTGAAGCTACCTGAAATTTAAAAGAAACTGTGCTTTTATTATACCAACCAGCATCTGGAGTCACGAATGCTTCTATAGGATTACAACTAATTAATTGTAAAGTAAATGCTCCACCAGGTTTAACAGTATCAACGGTAACCGTAAAGCTACTTGTTAAAATGTTTCCCGCCTTATCCATATATCTTGTTTCCACGATATTGCAAGTGTTTTCGCTTACAAGAAAATTAGTTATATATAAATTGGAGGTTGCCATCCCCCAACCATTATTGTTAACCCTAAACTGAAAAGGTCGATTCTTGGCAGTTGGGTCTGCTTGGCTAAACATAATCATAAAGTTTATGGAAGGATTATCATAATACCCGCTTTCTGGGTCAAGCCCATCCTTATTTGAATCTTCATCATCAGCTAGAATTACTTGAAAGTCATTAGGCGTTACTATGTCAGAATAAATGTAATCAATAATTTCTGAGTAATTACCCGCTTTATCTACTAAAAATGCATTAATCCTGATTGCAGTACCGTCGTTTGCTATAACGCTAACATTGTTAAAGCTAATAATTTGAACTCCCTCGGTTATTAACGCTGCTAACGGAGAGGAGTTCCCCTCTACATAAAGCAACACTTTATGTAGCTCACCATTTTCAACCACTGAATTCCAGGTTACAACAAGGTTTAACGTTGTCTGATTGTACCACTTGTACTCTGGTGTAACCCCATCTGGCTTAGTCGCACAAGGATCAAAAGAAATTCTAAAATTTGTCAGAAGTGGGGGTGTAATGTCAACAAAAACTTGTGCCGTAGCAGTTCCTATGTTTCCTGCTTTATCAGCTGCTCTCAACATAAAAGTATTGCTTGTGATAGTTCTATCTATCGTTACTATTTCTTCATAAGCTAAACTCTTCCAGTTGCTTGTTGTAAAATTAGCATTGCCAGTTAAATAGCGATATTGATAAGGAAGCGTTCTCAACCACTCAGACTCAGAATTGTTAATCCCAACCCTCCACTTAACATTCACATCATTATACCAACCGGCTTGAGGAAAAATGTTCACATAACTATCTTCCTTACCTGTTACGTCTTCTGCTAACTGCAAGTTAACAGAAGGAACTGTGGTGTCAACTTTAACCGTTGTGTAAGCTGACTTAATATTTCCTGCTTTATCAATTGCCCTCACCCATATTCTGCTTCCCACATCTCCTTTGGCGTCAACCGTAACCCAAGCTTCTGTTGCTGATTGCGAAACGCTTTCAACAACTACTTCTCCAGATAAAGCAGACCAAGTACTCCATCCTTCACTCTTAAACTGGTATCGCAAAATTTCTTCACCATTCGAAGTAGTCCAATTAAAACTTACTGTCTGATCGTTATACCAACCAACGTCCGGTGTTAGCTGAAAAGGCTCATTATTAAGATCTGGTAAAATTTTTACTTCAAAGTTATTTGGTGGGGTAATATCAATAGTAACCTTTACGCTTTGAGTCACGTAGTTATATACATTATCAAAGATATAAACCGTTAATTCTCTTTGCCCTTGTAAGTCAACACCATTATAACTAAAAGTCACAATAAACTCTTCCGTTCTAGCCGCAAAAAACCCTTTTGTTAAATCACCAGGACTAACAACCCAAATGTTACCACTGATCCCGCTTTGTGCATCTGTACCAGAAATTCCATTCTCTAATATAAAGCTTACTGTTGTACGATTAAAATAACCCGGAACAGGAACTATTGTAGTTTCCCCATCATCCCATGGTGTTGCTGGAATAAAAGCTAATTGTCCCACAGGAACAGGTGGAGTAGAATCTATGGCAATCGGAAAAGAGGACTTGTTTGTCTCATCACTAAATAATGTCTCGCCATCTATATCTACAGAAATCACCAAGAAAGACATGTCTTCTGTTGGTAACGTAAAACGATTAAAAGTAAAACTCCCATCATTGCCAACACTTGTTTGTCCACTACTAAGATTGCTAGAAATAAACAATTCTATATTCAATGGAACATTTAACGTAGGGAAAACATCAGCATCATAACGGCAATGTATCGTCCCCGTAATGCTCAACCCAGCATCTATGTAGCTTGTGTTACTAAGTCCTGATTTAAAATAATCACTACCACTTGTTTTTTCCCTGTATTTAGAATTTGCATTAATAGTAAGTGTTCCGACCTGATATTCTTTATTAAATTTTACTGTTTTTGCCTCAACGCCACCATCATTATTCACCTCAACCGTAATTGTATATTCCGCACCCTGCACAAAGCTCCTGTCAGCCCTTGGAACAAATCTAACCTGCCAGTTGCTATCATTATGCGTCACATTTGCTGTAAGAAGTTGATCTCTTCCCTTAACAAAACCCCACTGCAGATCAGACCCTGACTTGTCTGCAGTAATGGTTATCAACTCTCCGATATTTACAGTTAATTGATCAAAAACACTTCCTACATCAATATACATATCCTGATATGCGTGAATATATTCACTACCTACTTTATTATTTGCCTTCAGCGTAAAATCAGCTGAAAAGACTGTAGCACCAAATATAAACAGAAATAATAATAATATTTTTTTCATGCTTCCCCCAGCAACCTAAGAACCCAAAACATTATTCACAAACACTTCTTGCAACATTATATTAATTTCAATTCTTCTATTCTTCGCTTTATTTTCTTCTGTGTCGTTTGGCATCATTGGTCGATACTCCCCATATCCCACTGCCTGTATTCTCATTGGAGATATTCCAACTTTTTCTACAAAAAACTTAATAACAGAATAAGCTCTGTCAAAAGATAAATCCCAGTTCGAGTCATACTTTTCTGTTTTAATTGGTACATTATCAGTATGCCCTTCTATCACAATTTTATTATCGGTTTTTTTTAATATTTCTCCAATATCCTTTAAAATCTCTAATGCATCTTCTTTTAAGGTTGCTTTTCCTGTCTCATATAATATTGGTGACGCCAAAACTACTCTTATTTTACTTTCTTCCACCATAACATTTAAAAAATCACTTAGCTTCTGTTCCTGAATGTATTGCTTGACCTTATCAACAACGTTTATTCTTTCTTCTGAAGGTGTTTTTTCGGCTATTTGAGGTTGTAAATACTGTCCCTTTAAAGAAACTCTTATTGACTCAAAAATCTGTTGCTGTTCACTTTCTGACACATTATTCATAATAAATGTGTACAACAAAAGAAAGAGAATCATTAAAAAAGAATTAAAGTCCGCCCAAATGGTAAAAAAATTACCACCTTCACCGCCTTGTACTTTTTTGCGTCTTAATTTGAGCATCTTTCTTACTCTTTTGTTTCACTCTCTTGTTTTTTCTCTTTCTTTACTTTATTTGACAAAAATCCTCGCAAATATGTTTCCACCTTTATTGGGATTTCACCTTTTGCTATCATTATTATGCCTTCTACCATAATCGTCTTACTGAGTAACTCATGTTCATTTTTTTTCTCTAATCTTTTACCTATAGGCTGTAAAATAAACCCAGAAATAAAGACACCATAAAGGGTTGTTAGCAAGGCTAGTGCCATGGATGGACCAACGGTTTTTGGATCTGTCATATTCTGAAGAACCTGCAAAATACCCACAATAGTTCCAAACATACCAGTTAACGGTGCTATTGATGACATAAAAGTAATAGAACCAACATTGTTCATGTGTCTTGCATCTATTTCTTGGATTTCATTTTCTAAAACTACCCTAATAAAATCTGGATGTAATTTATTGACAATCATGAGCAAACTATTACCTAAAAACCCATCATCAAACCCTTGTCCGGCCTCTTCCAACGCTAGTCTACCTTCTTTCTGAGATAAAATAGAAAGCTCCACTAACTTATCCACTATTTCTGGGTGTGAGGGAAATTTTTCTTTTTTTACTAGAGTCTTAATTCCAGCTAAAACTCCTTTTACGTCTTCAAAAGAAGATGCCATAATAAACAAGGAAATAGTTCCGCCAATAACCATCATTGCTGAAGCAAACTGCAGATAAACTGCTGGATTAATGAAAATATCTGGCACTGAAAGTGCCAAAACGATAAATAAACAAATCATTCCTACGAAAACTAGTATGTCCATATTGACCCCCCTAGACTAATAGACTATTTTTCTTTACCTGAATCATCGCCCAAAATAGAGTCGATAAAACCATCCCTTTCCAAGTTCCTTGAATACTCAATGATATACTGTTGTGCCTTTTTTATCTCTGTTCTAGAGTACTTGCTCTTCCCAAACTCTATTCCTTGTTGCACCATGTTTTTTATCCCCTTTGGCATAACCGCATATAATTTTTCAACTTTATCAGACGGCATCTGACAAAAAGCTATGGATAAAACATCAGAAGGTATATCAGAAAAAATTCTGGCAAAATCTTTTTCTGAAACATTAAATAAATCTTCAAAGAACAACATAATTTTTCTAAAGGCAGAAGCTGTTTCTGGGTATCTAGAAGTAACCGCATCATTAATAACAGTTTTCTGGTCTATGTCCAAATATTCAATTATCTTTGCTAAAACATATCTTCCACCAAATTGTTCAGTAAGTAACTTTCTAAGAATTTTATCAAATTGATCTATTTCACTTTTCGTAAATTGAATCAAGGAAAGCATTTCTGCAATAATTTGTGCCTTCATCTCGTCATCAAACTCTTCCATAATCCTTTCAGCAACCTCTGGATCAACTGACGAAATAACTAAGTAAAGATATTTGATATTGTCTACTTTTGACTTAATTATCTTCTTAAGGACATGCGCTGTGTGATAGGCGTTTTCTTTATTAATATAAGAAAAATGTTCTTTTTTTACTTGATCGATACTAGCAGTCTCAGTAACCGCTAAATTTTTAATGTCTGTTTTATCAACCATTATAGTTCAATAAACCCTTCTCGCTCTAAATGCTGAGCGTAACTTAAGACTTTCTGTCTTGCTTCCTCGATATCAAACTTAGATGCTGTGTTGGACTTTAAGGCTAGCCATTGGTCAACCATCGCCTTAATACCTTTAGCTAATGTACCTACTACTTTTCGTTGTCCTTCTGGGTCTACATGAACAAGAGCTGTTGCGATAACCTCTGTGTCAATATCGCTAAAAACTCTAGTAATAACAGAGATGTCTAACTTCAATAAATCATCAAATAAGAAAATCAAAGAATTAACTTCATCAGAAATACCAGGGTATTTTGTAGAAATAATGTTTAATATTTTCTTTTTATCTTCACCTGGAATTCTCTCAATAATTAATTTTAATCTATTTCTTCCACCAAACAAATATTCAATATTTTCTTTAATTTCCTGCTCTAACTGTTGCATCTCATTATCTGGATAATGTTGCAAAAACATAATATTATTGGCGATTTCTGCTTGTATTTTTGGTGGATATTCCACCAAAATAGAGGAAGCCAGCTTAAACGGCAAACAAGATAATACAACCGCAATAGTTCTAGGGTTTGCTTGCTGTAAAGCAATTTTGACTTGTAATAAAAACTTCAGCTTAAATACGTTTTCTTCATCAATAAAATTAAAATATCTTTCACCATTTCCCAAAATACCTTTCTGCATTTCAATCAGTTTGGCTTCTTCTTCATTTTTTTTGTTTTCTTCTTCTTTTTTCTTTTTATGCTCTTCTGCTCTCTTCTGTTTTTCTGCTGCTGTCATTGCAGCACCAGCTTCTCCACCGTCAGCTCCTAAGCCTTCTCCCGCCGCGCCATCACCAGAGCCACTTCCTCCACCAGAACCACTTCCAGCAGAACCTTGACCTGAAGCCATTGCTTCTTTCTCTGCACCCGCGCCTTCTTCACCTGCTCCTGCTTTATCTTTTTTACCCTTATTGGGTAGAATCTTTAAAAGTACAATACCAATAACAAGAAGCAATAAAACTATTACTGCAATTACAATTATTGGTGTCCAATCATTTTTCTTTTTAGAAGTAACACTAGATGCCGACCTATCAGCTTTTTGAAGTGTAGAAAAGTTTTCTCGAAGAATTGTTAATTTATCTCCTGCGTTTTCGTCTAGTTCTAAAAATTTAGTAACAAAAGTTTTAGCTGACCTCAAGTCACCCATTTTTATCTTATTATCAAGAATTAAAACAACGTCTTTGTTTCTGATGATTGGTGGTCTTTGCACTATTTCATAATTTAAAGGAATGCCTTCTCCTGAGCCACCTTGAGTAAGGAATCGTAAGGAGGGAATACCGGGAACTACTGTCTGCTGAGAACCACTACCTGAGCCTCGAGAATCCATACCATCAATCTGTGGCAAAGACGTGTACCTTATTTCGTATTTTTCTGAATCTCCTAATAAAGAAATGTAAACAATAGAATTTTCAGGACCTAAAATCCTATCAAGTGCTGTTTGTACTTTTTCTTCTAGATGCTTTTGATTATCCATCAATGCCTGAGCATTAACAGGCACATAAATAGATAAGATAAATAACCCCAAAAGCAATAATTGTTTTGCTTTTACCACTTTAACCCTCTGTCTCTTTGCTCTTTTATAATTATTGAGTATAACATGGCAATATGTCATTAAACAATAAATTGAGCATTAAAATATGTAAGCAAAAAAGCAGATAAACTGCCCTCTTGCTTACATATTAGCATATATCTTACTCGGCAACAGTAGCTGGCGATTGTTTTACTGAAAGAAACTTTAAATTTTCTGCAATTACTTCCGTAATCCATCTCCTTTGCTTGTCTACTTCATAAGAACGAATCTGAACTCTTCCATCAACCAATACCTTCTTACCCTTTTTTAGATATTCGCCTCCTATTTCAGCTAGTTTTCCCCAGCTTACTATGTTGAAAAAATCTACCTCAGGCTCCTTGTCTTTACCAGCATAGCGTTCTACCGCAATAGTAAAGTCTGTCTTGCTTTTCTTCCCTACCTTTTTTGTATCTGGATCTTTAACCAAATTACCAACCAATGTCACATGATTATACGCACTCATCTTCTTTCTCCTTTCCTCTTTGTTTTGTGCCGGCTAAATACTATACTAATATATTTATATTATTTCGTCAACTATTTTATATTAATATTTTATTACGTAAGTTTGATAAGATAAAAATACCCCTCAGAAAAGAGGGGTATTAATTAAAAGCAGTTGTTAGTTAACTGATTCTTTTAGCTGTTTACCTGCACTGAAAGAAACTGTGTTCTTTGCAGGGATATTTATAGTTTGACCTGTTTGTGGATTTCTCCCTGATCTGGCTGCTCTTTTTTTCTTCTTCCAAGTACCAAATCCTACTAAAGAAACATCGTTTCCACTTTTTAATGCACCTTGTACATTATCAAGTATGGAATCCAGTGCCTTTGAAATCTCTGATTTTTTCAAACCAGTATCTCCTGATACTGCATCAATTAATTGCCCTTTGTTCATAATGTTCACCTCCTTATTTTCGTACTATACTTGGACTATACTCATTTTTAAATCAAAAGTCAAGAAAACCGCCTCGTTTTTTTAAAAAAGGCTAATAATCAAGCTATCTATGGATTTACCTTGCATTTTACGTGGTGATTTTGTAATATTAAAAAAACTAATTTAAAGGTGGGATATCTATGTTTTCAAAATTTACCCAAGAAGCCATCCAGGCAATTATGCATGCTCAAGAAAAAGCAAAAAAATTACAAATTCCTTACATTAACAACGAGTTAATTTTTTATGGAATATTAAAAGTTGACGATTCTGTTATCATAAAGTCACTAAAAAATCTTAAACTAGATATAAATATTGTTAGAAGCATCATACAAAAGAACCTTCAAGAGCATAAAAGTAGCTACAAAAACGACACCATCCCTTTTTCTCCTCAAGTAAAAAGTCTTCTTTCTCAAGCTTGGGATGAAGCAAGACAGTTAGGCCACAATAATGTCGCGATTGAGCATCTTTTTTTAGCAATCATTAAAGATTCCTCAACTGGAATTTCTACAATATTAGCTGAAGCCAATATTGATTCGATAAAAATCAAAGACGAAATTCTTTCTCTTTTAAGCGAAAACTATGCTGAAGAAGATATAATTACTGAAAAGACACAAAAAAACACAACACCTACGCTTGATATCTATGGCCTTGACTTAACAAAGCTCGCCAGAGAGAAAAAACTAGACCCAGTAATTGGCAGAGCTAATGAAATAAAAAGAATAATGCAAATTCTAAGCAGAAGAACTAAAAACAATCCTGTCCTTACTGGTGAAGCCGGCGTGGGAAAAACAGCCATTGTCGAAGGATTGGCACAACTAATAGTAAATAATGATGTTCCTCCTAATCTTCTGAACAAAAGAGTCATAACGCTAGACCTTGGCTTGTTGGTTGCAGGCACAAGATTTAGAGGAGAATTTGAAGAAAGAATTAAAAAAATTATTGAAGAAATAAAAAATGATAACACCACCATCCTTTTTATTGATGAAATTCATACTATTATTGGAACAGGTAATTCTGAAGGTTCTTTAGATGCAGCTAATTTAATGAAGCCCTCCCTAGCGAGAGGTGAAATACAGTGCATTGGTGCAACAACTATCAACGAATACAGAAAATCCATAGAAAATGATGCTGCACTGGAAAGAAGATTTCAATCTATCTTTATTGATCCTCCTTCTGAAGAAGACACCTTAAGCATTCTCAAGGGGATAAGAACTAAATACGAAGAGTTCCACAAAGTAAAATTTACTGATGAGGCACTGGAAAGTGCTGTTCATTACTCAATTAGATATATTACCAATCGCCAACTGCCAGATAAGGCCGTAGATTTAATTGACGAAGCGGCTTCAACAGAAATGCTAGAAGCATCCAAAACACCTTTAGCAGAAGGAGAAGAAAGAACAATCATTGTTGATACTAAATCAATTATTAATGTTGTTTCTACTTGGACTGGTATTCCTTTAAATGAGCTTTCAACCTCTGAAGCTGAGCGATTGAAAAAAATGGCTGAAGAGCTTGCCCAAAGAGTTGTTGGCCAAGAAGAAGCAATTCACTCTCTTGCTAAAGCAATAAAAAGATCTAAGGCTGGTCTAAAAGACCCCAAAAGACCGACAGGATCATTTCTTTTCTTAGGCCCTAGTGGCGTAGGTAAAACCGAATTAGCCAAACAATTAGCTGTTTACTTGTTCGGAAAAGAAGATTCTATCATCCGCATTGATATGAGCGAATATACTGAAAAACACACAACTTCTAGACTAATTGGCTCTCCTCCCGGTTATGTTGGCTACAATGAAGGTGGTCTGTTAACGGAACCTGTTAGACAAAAACCTTTCTCTATTGTTCTTTTTGATGAAATAGAAAAAGCACACCCAGAGGTTCTTAACCTATTGTTACAGGTTATGGAAGACGGTCGTCTGACAGACTCTACTGGTAAGCTTGTAGACTTTAAAAATACTATTATTTTAATGACTTCTAACGTAGGAGCAAAAACCATAGAAAACAACACTACTTTTGGCTTCAAAACCAATCACTCAGAAAAAGCTGACTACGAAAGAATGAAAGAAAAAATTATGGCTGACATTAAAGAAACCTTTAGGCCAGAATTTATGAATAGAGTTGATGACGTAATTGTCTTCTCTGCTCTAACCAAAGAAAACTTAGAAGAAATAGGTCAATTGTTTATTAATGACATCAACAAAAGAATTCAATCCAAAGAAATTACTATCAAAGTATTACCAAAAGCAAGAGCTTGGATAATCAATAAAGCTTTTGAGGCAAACAAAGGCGCTAGACCTATCAGAAAAGCTATTCAAGAGTACATAGAAGACCCTATTTCTGATCTTTTGATAGACAGAGACCTAACCCCCGGATCATCTATTACTGTAGGATTAAAGGGCGATGCGCTAACTTACACTAAAAAATAGTAGCCCCTTAGGTTCCTGTTAAGTGACTGTCTTTTTAGGATATGTTATGATTACTCGTTATTAATTGCGCTTGTAGCTCAGCTGGATAGAGCGTCTGTCTACGGAACAGAAGGCCGGGGATTCGAATTCCTCCAGGCGCACCATTTAAAAATCAAAGTAAATTCTCCTACTACTGCATTTTAGAAAAAGTATAGTCGAATCCCAGCTAGGGATTCAGAAACAACCCCGCTTACAGACTGTGTCACAAATACTTCCTCTCTGTACAATTAAATGGGCTACAACCCTTATATTTATTGAGTATATTTGATATAATAGTAGCATCAAAAGGGGGCTAATATGGTATATAAAACAG
>JAQWCF010000017.1 GCA_028706105.1 Candidatus Margulisiibacteriota bacterium | reverse complement strand
TTAATGAGTTACGAATTTAGCGGCAATCCTTGAAGGCGATAGCAAAGAGTGCCCTTATTGAATGTTTTTTGCCCAGAAAATAATTTCTGGAAATCTTGCATAAATTAACTTGATGCGTTGAAAATTGTTAAACCCTCTATGATTTAGCATTGATTCTTCATAGTCCTTTATCTTCTGTTTCAAGCTTGAGGGCATAGCATCAAAATCAACATCCCATAATGGTTCAGAAGTAAGTGCATTATTTTCAATAGTATACTCTATGCGATGGTCTTGTCCTGGCAATAAACTAATAACTAGCAAACTACTCAAGGCGATCATTTCATACTGAGGAGACATGCTATAAGTCCCTTCATCTGATGGCTGAGCGCTATACATTGTTGTACAAACAAATTTAGTATCATTCCTAGAACTACTTATCTTTAACCCAATATTAGAAATCTTATCTTCTAAATAAATATTATCTTTAAAAAACTGCTTAACGTCTCCATTCAAAGGAAACTCGCCACCCTCCAAATTATAATTGTCTCCTTCATACCAATCCAGCGTAATAGGAAAAGCAATAACTGGGTTGAAGGAAATAACGCCCTCTGATCTATTCCATATTTCTACAGTTACTTTACTATTGTTTGTGTTATATTTTTTGATTATATTAACCTCTTTACCACAATATAAAACACGACTTACGAAGGTAAACATTGTGCCACCATCAAATTCATCTTGGTATACAGCATCATCTATCTGCTCAATATTCGGCATATCTAATTCAATAAATGGTTTTAAAGGACGATTAATTACATCAGATGGCATCAACCAAACCTGGCCAAGCGACGTAGGGTAAGGCCCCAACATTTCAATCTCATTATCAAAAACATCCATGTCTGCAGGATATGTCTTTTTGGCTAAATCTATATCCTTTACTCCTGCAAGATCTAACGCAGTCACTAGCGCATGAGAAGAAGTAGTTCCGCCTGCTTTTTCAACTAAAGCAAAGTTTTCTGTGTCTTCCCTGCCTGAAATCATTTCTCTCAAAATAGAAGAATAACCTTCTCTGTGTCGGCAAAAACCTGAAACGATTGGATGTAAATTCTGAGCATTATAAGCAAATACAATATTTCCTCTTTTATCTATAATCCGAAGATCATCCCCTATTTTAAGAAGAGTCCATTGCTCTTCTCCAATCTTAACTGTCTTGGAAAGGTTAGCTGTGTCATACATTAAAGTTGCCAGACTAGCAAATTGAAATGCTACGTGAAGCCTAAAAAATAAAATAGAGGCACCACCGAAAAAGCCAATAAAATTAGGGCAACTAGCTCTGTTTTTATTCCAAATATGAAACATGTTCCCTAATGCTGACCTGCCATCAAACAAACTATTACAAATATGCTCGCAATTAAGATTATTAGAATTAAGTTCACTATAAAAAAACTTAGATAATTCATAATTTAACTTTATCTCTGGATATTTACTTAATTGTCCGTCCTGCCAACTAACTGGTTGTCGTATAAACTCTCCATACCACTCAATATCTTGGCGAGTAATCTTTAGCTCATTAATTTCCTGCTCTTCCAGATGCTTAACCTCATCTATATCCAACAAGCCTTTACGAATAAATTTTATCGTTAACTCTCTCCATCTATCTACTTTATGTGGCTCATTGTTCCAAATGATAGAAAATTCTTTATATGAGCTTGGATTTATTGTCCCTATCTCGCTAAACGTAGGCTTATGCTCCTCCAATTTTTTCATGTGGTAAGGATTAAACATATTTTCTGCTTGCTCAATATATCTTAAAAAATGTCTGTTTTCTTCAAAGGCAAACTGATACGTACCAGGCCAACTTCCATTTTTCTCAAGGTCATCCACAAAAAAAACAAATAATGGCTCAAGACACTCTAGCTTCTGCCTTGCATCAAACAAAAACTGTTCACATTCATCGTTTAACTCACCAGCACCCTGCACAGAAAAATTATGTTTTACATAATCATATCTATTGATTAAGTCCTCATATCGTTGAATAAATTCATTCACTGCCTGCTTTTGGTTATCATCCCAAATGTTCTCCATCATACTAAAAAAATGTTGATTAACCTCAGCCGGAGTCGCCTGTGGCATAATCGCTCTTAAATAATTCGAACTTACAAATATCTTTAGTTTAGGAAATTGTGGATTAAACCACCCCGTAAAAACGTTTCCTTTCCAGTCTTCAGGCAAAGAATGCTCTATAACATTCTGATCAACAATAATATATATTTCTTCTTTATTCTTAAAAAAATAATTAGTTTCTGCAACTCGACTGATTATCTCTGAAGTTTTTTCTTCAAAAAATCTTTCTGGAATCCAAACCACTGGAGCGATTGCTCCTTCACCAAACATATCCTTTATTTTGTAATAAAAGGCATTGATTGCTGCTACTGAAAACTCCACGTCATCTGGTCCAATAAAAGCTTCATCAAGAACGCCTCCGGCAATCTTTAGCTTACCAGTAGCAACTAAATTCTTTATTCTTTCATATAGATGTGGGCTCTTATAATTTAACTCATCTAAGTTAGCATCAGCCAAATGAAGATACACGCAAACATCTCTTTCTCTCTTTGGTGAATCAAAGAACAAATATTCTAACTCTTTTATACAAGGCTCAAGGGTTCGATTGTTCTTTAAGGCAAACTGGTCTTTTCCCTGCATAGTCTCATTCTGTCTTGGCTGACAAAAATGATGTAGTTGCAAATGAGAGACTTGTATCTTGTTGTCAAAAAGACTATATATTTCTCCCATTAACTGTCGTTGCAGTATTTGTATTGCTGGATTATCAACTTGCTGCTTCAATTTATCTGCAGCAGATAGTGAAAACCAATGTATTGAATTATCCCCCAAAGTCATAATCTTAATTATATGCCATAAAATTTAGCTTTGACTATACTTTTTGAATATTTGTTATAAGAAGAACTCAACATCGTTCTGTTCGTTTTTTCTGTTAATGGCTTCCATAACAACTGCTTTATTGAGTGACGGGTATTTATTTAAAACAATATTGAACTTTTCTTTAAGAAATTTAAAAACCACCAAAACAGTTAGAGAATTGACAGTTGCGGTTGCTTTTCCTTTGCCTAGAATAGACATTTCACCAACAATATCACCTTGTTTAACCTCGGCTATTTTGAGACCATCCCGGACTACTTCTGCTCTTCCCTCTACAATAAAATAAAGAAACGGACTAGTTACACCTTGCTTACAAATAGTTTCTCCCTTGCTTATGTTATTCACAACAGCTCGAGAGAAAATATCCTTAATGGCGCTAGCTGATAAATTGAATCTTTTTTGTAAATCTTCTGCTATCTTAGAAAGAATTTCTAAGTCGTCTGTCATTAGCTTCTAGAAATACCGAAATAATCCTTTAAGAAACCATCATAAACTTCTGTAATATTCTGCTGGTTTACGCAATAAAAAACGTTTCTTCCTTGTTTTCTAGAATCAAGCAAGCCAACGTTCTTCAAATAGTTTAAATGATGAGAGGTAGTAGACTGTTCCATAAAAAAGCTTTTTTCAATATCAGAGGCACATAATTCACCTTCTCTAAATAATTTTAAGATTATTTCTAATCTCTCCTCGTTTGCTAATGCTCTAAATAATTTTATGTATTTATCTTTGTCCACGGTTTATTCCTCCTAATTTATATTCATTATCTCTGTTTTTAAATAATCTTGCAATACAAAAGGCACTTTTACGCTACCATCCTTTTGCTGATAGTTTTCAAGAATGGCTGCAACCGTTCTGCCTATTGCTAATCCCGACCCATTTAAAGTATGAACTAATACTACATTATTTTGTGCATCGCGGTATCTTATCTTAGCTCTTCTTGCTTGAAAATCCAAAAAATTACTACATGAAGATATCTCTCTATACGTATTTTGTGACGGAAACCATACCTCCAAATCGTAGGTTTTAGCCGAAGAAAACCCTAAATCGCCTGAGCATAGTTGCACTTTTCTATATGGTAGTTCTAACTTTTTTAAAATATCCTCAGCATCAGAAGTAAGCACTTCCAGCATTGCCATGCTCTCTTCTGGTTTAGAGTACATTACTAGCTCTACTTTATTAAACTGATGTTGTCTAATAAGTCCGGAAGTATCTTTACCATAGCTTCCTGCCTCTTTTCTAAAACATGGAGTATGAGCACAGAACTTCTTCGGCAAAACGTCTGACTGCATAATCTCGTCACTGTACAGGTTAGTTAAGGGCACTTCTGCGGTAGGAATTAAATATAATTGCCCGTTTTCTTCATCGCCAACACATTTATACAAATCTTCTTCAAACTTAGGCAATTGACCTGTTCCTTGCATAGTTTGCTTGGTTACCAAAAATGGTGGCAGTATTTCTAAATATCCTTTTTCTGAATGAACATCTAACATAAAATTAATCAGTGCTCGCTCTAGTTTTGCCCCAAGCCCCTTATACACAGTAAATCTACTTCCAGAAAGCTTAGCTCCTCTTTCAAAATCCAGAATATCTAAATCTTTACCTATTTTATCGTGTGACTTAACTTCAAAATCAAATTTTGGGGGCATACCCCACTTTAAAACTTCTATATTATCCTCTGCACTTTTACCAATTGGAGTATCTTCACTAACAATATTTGGCAAATACAAAGCTTTTTGCTCCCAGCTTGCTTGCTTTTCCTTCTGCTCAACTAATAGCTCCTTAATGGTTTCGGACAATGTCTTTAACTGCTCAAGTTGTTCCTGCGTAGGCTTACCTTTTGGTGTTAAACGATTTTGCTCAGCCTTAAGTCGCTCTACTTTTGTTAAAATCTCTCTGTACTCTTTATCTTCCTTAATCCACTCATCAAGAAGAGAAGTGTCTTGAGACCTAGACTGTAAACACTTACCAACAAAGGAAGATTCTTCCCTCATCATCTTAGTTGCTAACATTTAAAGTTGTACCTTTCTCGCTCTTCGTCTGAAAGTTCCACGTTCTGTATTTTTTCTTTTTCATACTCTTCTTCGAAAAGACTAACTTCTATCTTGGATTCCATTAACATTTGCACTGAAAGTTCGTCGGGGTAATAACCTTTGAAAACAATTCGCTCAATGCCAGCATTGATAATCATTTTCGAGCAAATAACGCAAGGCATATGAGTACAATATAAAGTTGCACCACTAATATTAACTCCATGTCTTGCAGCTTGAATGATTGCATTCTGCTCTGCATGTAAACCTCTACACAACTCATGATGAGTGCCTGAAGGCACCTGTAGCTGGTCTCTTAAACAACCAACCTCTGTAGCATGCTTCATACCATTAGGCGCACCATTATAACCTGTGGATAAAATTTGCCTATCTTTAACTATTACTGCACCTATTTTACGTTTCAGACATGTTGCTCGTGTTGCCACTTCCTCTGAAATATTCATAAAATATGTATCCCAACTTGGTCGCTTTAAATAAGTCTCTTTATTCACAAATTACTCCTATTTTGCATACAGTGGAAACTTGGCACAAAGCTTACTTACTTTGTCTGAAACTTCCATCTGTACTTTTTCGTCTTCAACCTTTTCCAACACATCCGCAATTAAATTTGCAATAAAAACCATCTCTGCTTCTTTCATACCTCTTGTGGTCATAGCTGGTGAGCCGATTCTAATTCCACTAGTAATAAACGGACTTTCTGTTTCAAAAGGAATTGTGTTCTTATTAACGGTAATTCCTACTTCGTCCAAGGCAACTTCTGCTTGCTTACCAGTTAATCCCTTGGCTTTAACGTCTACCAATAACAAATGGTTATCCGTGCCACCAGAAACAATTCTAAATCCCCTAGAAGATAAAGTTTTAGCAATCGCAGCTGCATTTTTGACGACCTGTTGCTGATAAGTTTTAAATTCTGGCTCAAGCGCTTCCTTAAAAGAAACTGCTTTCCCGGCAATTATATGCATAAGTGGACCACCCTGTGTTCCCGGAAATACTGCTCTATTTATATCTTTAGCATACTTTTCTTTACAAAGAATAAGTCCTCCGCGTGGACCTCTTAATGTTTTATGCGTAGTAGTTGTAACAACATCAGAAAAAGGAACAGGACTTGGGTGTAAGCCAGTTGCAACCAACCCAGCAATATGTGCCATATCAACAAATAATACAGCGCCTACTTTATCTGCAATTTGTCTCATTCTGGCAAAATCGATAACTCTTGGATACGCACTTGCTCCACCAACAATCATTTTAGGCTTATGTTCCACGGCTAATGCTTCTAGTTTGTCATAATCAATTCTTTCATCTTTCTGAGAAACACCATACGCAATAAAATTGTAAAACAGCCCTGATATGTTTAATGGATGACCATGAGTTAAATGTCCACCATGTGAAAGGTCTAAGCCTAACACTGTGTCGCCTGGCTTTAATAGTGCTAAATAAACAGCCGTGTTGGCCTGAGCTCCTGAATGAGGTTGAACATTTGCATGCTCAGCACCAAAAAGCTCCTTCGCTCTATCGATTGCTAGCTGTTCTGCAACATCTACATGCTCGCATCCACCATAATATCTCTTGCCTGGGTAACCTTCTGCATATTTATTCGTAAGTACAGAACCACAAGCAGCCATTACAGCTCTAGAAGTAAAGTTTTCAGAAGCGATAAGTTCTATTTTATTCTGCTGTCTGCTTAGCTCCTTTTCTATGGCATCGGCTAACATTGGGTCTACTTGTTTGGTATATTCTAATGAAAACATATAAGCTCCTTTTTTCTTAAATTAGATATGTTTCATTTTAGCTCATTTTGAGTGAACGGTGAATACACCATATTAAATTAATATAAAAACACGCCTCACCCGACGGAAGTTATAAGCATTTTCAAAAAAGTTTGGTGCCGTCACTCTCTCCATTCTTACTAATGGAGAGGGTTAGCAGTCTATTCGGTTACTTATAAAA
This sequence comes from Candidatus Margulisiibacteriota bacterium, assembly GCA_028706105.1. Classification (NCBI taxonomy): domain Bacteria; kingdom Bacillati; phylum Candidatus Margulisiibacteriota; species Candidatus Margulisiibacteriota bacterium. The sequence continues at coordinate 22,106 of JAQWCF010000017.1, read as the reverse complement.
ACATAATTACCTTCTGCTGGGAGAGGACAATTAGATTCAATACTAAAAAAGAAACCCCGTCTTGGGGGAAGATGGGGTTTCTTTTTTAGATGAAAACCAAGGAGGTTTTATTTGATTTTGATTTCTAGTTCTTTAGGCTTCTTGGCTTCTGCCTTAGGAATTACTACCTCGAGAATTCCGTTATCCATTGTGGCGTTAATTTGTTCACCTTTAACATTTTCAGGTAAAGTAAAACTTCTTTTGAAGGAAACCTTTCTAATTTCTTTGCTGATGTATTGCTCTCTTTCTTCGGCTTTTTCTGCTTCATCGTCTGCTTCTATGCTCAACACATTATCAACAACATTAATTTTTATTTTTTCCTTTTTTAAACCAGGCGTTTCCATTTGGATAATGTATTCCTTCTCTGTTTCCTTAATGTCTGTCTTTGGAGCAAACCTCATTCCTCCTGTTTTATTTCCAGCAGAATAAGTATTTAATGCATCAAAAAAACCATTGAACACATCAAACTCTCTTAGCGGATCGTATCCTCTGTATTTTATTAAACCCATTTTTACCATCTCCTTTCGGCCCCCTAAATCCCAAGTCCCCAATCCCCCTACAGGCGACTTATTTGTTAGAGGAATATTTAATGCTTTCACCTTTATATATGCAAATACTTTGCCAAACCTCTCCCAGCGTAACTTATTAGTATCTTTTAAGAAATTTACGTGTCGCCACCCTCTCCAAAAGAGAGGGCTTATGCTTCATATGTTGAGCGAACTGGTAGAAATGGTCACTAAGCGAAGCGATGCATTGAGCATATTGAAATGTCGAAGTGATGCCTGGCTGATGGAGTTAAATTATGTATAAAAATTGGACACTAGCGTTAGAAGTTTTATAAAATCTAAAAAAGAATATCTTTCTTAATATAAGAAGTTCCCTGAAAGGTAGCAACAAGCTCACCTTTTTGATTAGTAATCTTTACTTCGTAAGTTCCTATTGTTCTGCCTCTAGAAACTTCAGTAGCTTCTGCGGTCAGGATGTCGCCTTTAAAAGCAGGCTTAATGTAATTGATATAATTATTGAGTCCAACTGAAACATTACCACGAGAATTAGAAGCCAAAGCAAAAGCCAAATCAGCTAAAGTAAAAACCGCACCACCTTGAACAATCCTAACACCATTAAGATGTCTTTTTTCAACGATCATGGCTGTCTTTCCGTAACCCTCAGACATGTCTATAATACTGATACCGCTTGTTCTGGCAAATTCATCATTATAAAAAAAGTCTTTTAACTTTTGTTTAATATTTTCTTCCATCTTTGTATTGTACTTCGTCTTTTGAATTTACCCAACAAAAATCAATATGTTATACTGCTTGCTATGAATAATTTAATGCAAGAAATAAAAATATCTGTCAAGAATGCACTTGAAGAAGACATCGGCGCAGGAGACATAACCTCGTTGTTAACGATACCAGACAATGACATTGCTTCAGCTAAAATATTAGCAAAAGAAACTGGCATAATTAGTGGGATGTTACCTGTGAAACATATTTTAGATGAATACTCTTTACTGAAATACACAATTTATAAAGACGATGGAACAAAAGTGACAAAAGGCGATATCGTAATAGAACTAACTGGCCATTGCCAAGAAATTCTTAAGCTGGAAAGAACCATTCTTAATTACCTTCAACAACTAAGCGGTACTGCTAGTCTTACCAATAAATATACATCTATCTTAAAAAAATATTCCGTTTCCCTTCTAGACACTAGAAAAACAATACCTGGGCTAAGGCTTCTTCAAAAAAAAGCAGTGTTAGACGGCGGTGGCGAAAACCACAGAATTGGGCTATTCGATGCAATCTTAATAAAAGAAAACCATATAAAAGCAGCTGGAAGTATTAAAAAGGCAATCCAAAACATTAAAAAATCTCCAAAATATGCTGAGCTAATCCAAAGCCCTGATTTTTTTCTGGAAATAGAAACAGAAACATTGGAAGAAGTGCAAGAAGCCTGCAAAGAGAATCCTAATATAATCATGCTTGATAATATGACTGATGACATTACGCAAAAATGCATAAATTATATTAAACAAAACTACCCTAATATAAAAACAGAAATCTCTGGTAGCATTGACGAGGCAACTTTAGAAGCAAAAGCAAAGCTATTTCCTGACAGAATAAGCGTTGGAAGGCTAACACATTCAGCAAAAACGTTAGACCTTTCTTTGTTATTATCTTAAATGCTTTTACAAGCTTCCTGTAATTAAGTAAAATCAAACTATGCGTATTTTAATGTTTGGTATAACACAAATTGCGGTCAAAGGACTAAAGCGTTTAATCTCCTTAAATGAGAAACCTGTTGCCTTTGTTGTCTACCCTCTGGCCAACCAAGATATAGAAAACTTAAAGCTAATTTGTAAAGAAAACGAAATCCCAGTCTACTGCTTTGATAAGATTAATAATCCAGAATTTATCTCTATTGTCAAAAAAGAGATTAAGCCTGATTTACTGTTGACCTACACTTTTCCTCAAAAAATTGGAGAAGAACTGTTAGCTTGCGCTAAGCAGGGCATCAATATGCACCCAGCCCTTCTGCCAGCTTATAGAGGATCAAACCCCTATTTTTGGACTATAGCTAACGGCGAAACAAAAACAGGCATAACCTACCATTTTCTTACAAAAGAATTTGATGCTGGGGATATTATTCTCCAACAAGAAATCCCTATTTTACCTAAAGATACGTGTGGAATGGTAATTTTAAAACAAGAAAAACTTGCTGCTGATATGTTAGAAGAATTATTGAAACTTATAAAAACAAACGCTATTAAAGGAACACCTCAAGATACTGGAGTTTATCCAAAAGCACCAAAGCCATATATTAACGAAACCTTTATACATTGGGATTGGCCAACAAAAAAAATAGTAGACAGGATTAGGGCATTAAATCCTTTTAATGGAGCTTTGTCGCAATATAAAAAACAACTAGTCGCCATTTATCAAGCCACAGAAACTCACTACTATGGAACAGGAAAAGAAGCAAATGGAGAAACCGTTGGTCTAACACCAGATGGGCCTATGGTAAAATGTAGTAATGGTGCGATAATTATTAATATTCTTGTTGTTGGAAAAAAATATTTACTTTCAGGCAGTGACTTTATAGAATACGAAAAAGTAAAGATAGGAGATAAATTTATAGCATGGTGAAAAACTACTTAGCACTCGATATCGGTGGAACGAAAATCCTTGGAGCGATTATTTCTGACAAAAAAATTATAGCTAAAGAGAAAATCAAAACTAATGCCAGTCAAAACCAAGAGGAAGTTTATGCTCGAATAAAAAATGTTATTTCAACTCTTCTAAAAAAAACATCAAATATTGAGGGAATTGGCATCGGTATACCTGGAAGAGTTAACGATAAAGGAGAAATTACTTTTTCACCCAACCTACCCTTTGAAAACTTTCCTTTAAAAAAGAAACTCCAAAAAGATTTTGGAATTAATAATATTGCCATAGACAATGATGTTAATGTTGGAATGCTCGGAGAACATTGGATGGGTGCCGCTGCTGGACATAAGGATGCTTTGGGAATATTTATAGGAACAGGCATTGGTGGTGCGGTAATCATCAACAATAAGCTACTTAAGGGCGCACAGAGCATTGCCGGAGAAGTCGGGCACATGAAGCTATCCTTTGATGGTCCAAAATGTAATTGTGGCGAATATGGCTGTTTAGAGGCTTATGCTTCCAAAATAGCTATGCAAAAGTTTATGGAAGAACAGGGGATGAAATTTAATTCTATTCTTAAAAGTTCGACACTAAAAACAGGCATTGCAAAGCAAAACAAAATAATTAAAGATGCAGTCAAGCAATCTGCCTACTATTTAGGGGAAGCCATTGGGAGCTTAGTTAACTGCTTAGACCCTGAAGTTATTGTGCTCGGTGGTGGAGTGCCCGAAGCAATCGGCGAGTATTTGTTAAAAAAAATAGAACCAGTAGCAACCGCTCGTGCCTTGGTAAAACCAAACATCAAATTATCTATGCTGGGGGATGAGGCAGGACTGTTTGGAGCAGTTAAGCTATTAATTTCTGACAAAGAATAACGTTAGTACTCTTTGGGAAGTCGCTTTCTAAATAAATCATCAAAAACTACATCATAATAAAGCCACATCTTTTGCTTGGCTTTATCTGAAACAGTAAATTTCCAGAAACCATAAATCCTTGTGAGGCTTAATAGTTTTGTTGTGTATAAATTCCAATTAAAGCTCTCCTCAACTCTCTTAATCCCTTCTTCTGACATCTGGTTCCACACTTTTTCGTCCTTAATCACAGCGGTAATAAAGCTATTTATCTTTCCTGCTGATTCTGTAATATTTGTAGGATTAATTAAGATTCCACTCAATCCGTCTTTGATAATTTCAGACGGACCACCAAACCTAGTCCCAAAGGTTGGGACTCCTGAACTCATCGATTCAAGTATGGTTAACCCAAAAGCTTCAAACAACGCTGGTTGCACAAACACACCTTTTCTATCGGCCATGAGCCTATAAACCTCAGCCAATCTCTTTCTAGATAACGCACCAATTCCCACCCAGCGAATGTTTTTATATAAATTATATTTTTTTATAAGTTCATACATTCTTACAATTTCATTCTTTTCTTCTTCATCCTTGGATATTTCCAACGATATCTTATCCGTAATAATTATCAGATTAGCTTTTTTTCTTAATTCTTTGTTAACGCCAAAAATCTCTATTAGGCCTGACAAATTCTTAACTTTATCTATTCTTGCTAAAGAAAAAATAGGCACCCTTTTTTTATCTTCTAATTCCCCATAGGTAGACTCATCTTTGTTATCAAAAATTATTTTATTCAACTCATCTCGCTCTGCATGGTCTCGCCTTTCCTGCTCATAATAAGGGAAAAAAGTATCATCCGGCACGCCTGGTGGGACAATGTTGAATTTAGGGTGGAACAAATTAACGCCATTTCTAACATGATACAAACCCGGCAAGGAGTATGTTAAATAAGATTCATACTGTCCTTGCTCTTGCGCTGTACCTGCTATTTCCTGAAATGAGCTAGTAATAATAAAAGAAGCCATGTTCATAGACAAAAGGTCTGCCGTGTATTGCAGTGAAAAATTATAATCATTTTCCATATCCTGCCAATAAAGGTCTGAAAAAAGATACTTAGATTTCTCTAAAGCATGAGCTATGTTGCACTGCATAACACCTAACTCTTTTGAAAGCATAGTGGCAACTAAATTGCCATCAGAATAATTACCAACAATCAGATTTGGGTTACCATTAAATTCTTTTAAAACTGTTTCTTTTGCCTCTTGAGCAAAAGTCTCTAGAAAAGGCCAAATATGAAACCTAGAAATCCATTCTTGATGAATATCCCCGTTTGAGTGTCTAAAAGGAACCCTAATTATCCAAGAATTCTCTGTGTTTTCTATTTTTTCTTTAGGCACATTGCAGTCAGTGTCTCCTGCATTTGGTATCAGCCTGGTTACTACTAAAATCTTGGGAATAATGCTAATCCCTGCTTGGTGTAAACTATTCTTTAATGTTTGCTCAAGATATCTAACTTTATCTAAGATATACACAACTTGTCCGCCTGTGTCTGGTTTTCCCAGCACATTCTTTTGTCCGAACCAACCATGTGGTGAAAATAATACTATTTTAGAAATCATCGGAATTCTTGAAATAAACATATCCAACTTATCAGAGTCTGGGGCGTTAAAACAATCAGATAAAAGCATCATAGTGTCTTTTACTCGCTCAGGTGAATTACCCCAACCCATTCTAAAACCCAAAGAATCCATCTCATCCCAAAACTGACTATCCGTGCTTTGCTCATTTGCTTGATGCTCTAAGAAATCCAAGATAAACCTTACTGAACTCATCAGCTGGTTGCTGTTTTTAATGATTTTAGAATCTAATAATAATTGCTGATCCTCAATAGAATGAAGACTAAGAAATTCAAACAACAAATAATTCCACTTGTTGGGATTCTGAAAAAAATTACTAGACATATACTTGCTTAAAAACTTTATCCCGTTTCCTAAATCATTGGAGTCTTTGATGCTTGGAGAATAATCATAAAAAGGCATAAAGTCTAATGTTAGCTTTGTTTTTTCTCCATTTTTCAAAACTATGGAATCTCTCCAATCAAGATATTTATCAATGCTGATGTTTTCAAACAAAATATCTTGTTCAGGAACAAATCGATAAAAATGGTATTTTGCAATATCATATCGATACACAGCAATATATTCTTGTTCCAACATAATCATTTCTTGTAAATTATAAATAAACTTAACCAAATAACTGTCTTGCTTGTCTTTGCTAAACTCTTTGATATATTTTGCTAAATCATTCCTAAGAATAAAAACATTATTTGTTTTAGTTCTAATAAAAATAAAAAAAGCTATTAATAGTTCATTTTTAATTTTTTGTATTTCAATCGGCAATCCTGACATAATTTTCCCCCTAATATAATTTATCTTAACGACTTACCTCTATCGAGACAACCCTTTTGGAAAAAGTTACTTTTTACGAATAACAAATAAATCAGCGAAAACATTGTCACTAATAACCTTAATTTTATAATTATTGCTATCGATTGTTTCCACAAAATACTTAGGCAAAATTATCAGCTCATCAACTTTAGCAGTCATTGCCAAGTAATAATCATTTTTCAATAATTTTATCTGCTCTTGTTGTTGCTTAATGTTTTTTGATGTCTTTAAAAAATTTACTTCAAAAATAAAAAAAGACATAATAAAAAAACTAATAACTGAAATAAAAACCATTAGCTCGAAAAGCAAAAAGCCTTTCTTGTTTACCACAAACGAATCCTACCAGTAGATGGGTCTATTGTTATTTTTCTAGACTTCTTCCCGCTTGTTAAGGTGATTGTTGTGCCTTGTTTGGGGCGAATCTGTTCATTAAATTCTATGCTCTCAGCCTGAACCTTAATATGCTTTGGAATCAACCTTTCTTTTAGCGTAGTATCATCTTTAACATCAAAAATCCTATATTTATTGTCTTTAATTTCCCACTTAACCTCTCGACTATACATCTCTGCGGTAGTTTGAGCGTTCTTCAAATGGTGTTGTAGTAATTCTGTCTCATTATTTAAACTAAGCGAAGTTAATACTCCTCTGTAAACAAATAACCCTGTTGCTGTAATCGCAGCTATAATTGCTATGGTCAAAAGCATTTCTGACAAAGCTACACCTTTTTTAAAATTTAATTTCATACTAAATGTCCTCCAACTAAAACAAACAGATACCCAAAAAACAACAAAGGGAAAAAAGGAAGGGCTTTCTTTTTCATTACTACAGAAACTGCGATACCAAACAAAGAAGAAAAAAGCATAAGATCAAGAATTTGGCTTGATGGCAAAGTAAGCCCTATCACAAAAAAAGCAAAATAATCTCCTGAACCCATGGATTGTTTTTTTATAATCAGCTGAACTGCATATGAAGCGGTTGCAATTAACATCACAACAAGTAATCCCGACAATAATGCATTCACAAAGTTACCTTTGAGTAACGCCAACAACAATCCGCAAGTAACCATGAAATATAGAAAGGGATCATATACTGAAAAACTTATCGCATCCGTCAAAACATTGAGAAAAAAACTTAAAAGAAAAAAATACTGAACAATTAAAAATAAAGAAATTTGTCCATCTTTAAACAAATAAAACGTTCCCAATCCCACGAAAAGTTCAACAACCGCATACTTAAAGGGTATCTTCCTGTCACAGTTTCGGCATTTTCCTTTTAACGCAAACCAACTTATTACAGGAATAAGATCATACCAAGCTATTTTCCGCTCACACCCAGAACAAACCGAACGAGCCGAAAACAAATTCTTTTCAGCTGTGACTCTATAGGCAACCCCGTTCAGAAAACTTCCAACACATAATCCTATTATCAACCACATAAAACCCATATACCCATTGTAATGCTTATTGTCTTCCTAGAAAAGATGAATAAACCAAATATCTTTGATACAATAAAATATATATTGTTTACGTTATAAGTATTAGTCAGCATTCTGCTATTAACTAAAGGAGATTTTATTATGAGTGATGCAAGTAAAATAGATACCAAAAGTTTTATTCAAAAAGTTGAAGAAAAAAAACAACTTGAAGCTCAAAAAGATATTGAGGATACAATCAACAAACTTCAAAACCAAATTCTTACACCAGTGCAAGCGAAATTAGAACTCGCAAAACTCAACGTGCTAGCTCAAGATGTTCAAATTAATCCTGATTTAAAAAATAAAATAAGCGATGCGTTAGACAAAATGGAACAAAAGATGCCAGATATAAAAGATTTGGTAGATAAAGAAATTCTTGAGGCTATTGAAGAAATTCAGCAAGGATTTACTGGAGAGGGCATCTCGTCATCTTTTGCAAATAACGACCCATTTGGAATATCTCCTGCTGATGAATTTGACCCTTATAAAATAGACGGCAACTCAACTCTAAGTACCTACTTATAAAATCAGTTTATTTTGCCTCTAAATCGTTTAATTGAATAACCAAGCTAACTTCTTCTTTGCCTATCCCTAATACCTTAGCAATTAATTCGGTATCCAATTCTAAATGTTTCAACTTAATAATTCTTTCATTTTTATTCAATGATTTATTATTTAACATTGTTTTAACTTCTTCTCTAATATCCTTGTCTAACTGACTAAGTATTTTAAACAACTCGGCCATACCAACTCCTGACAAGTTTGTCTGACTAGGATTATTAATAACAGGCTCATCCTTGCCTCCATCTAGCTCCTCGGCTAATTTCTCTGCATCCGTTTTTGCTGTCTTATTTGTGGCTTCCTTCTTTTCTTCTTGCTTGTGTTGGACAACGGCTTCAAGCTCTTTTGCGTCTTCTTCTTTAATTACTTCTAGAGGTTTCTGGTTGGCTTCTAAGGCTTCCTCTAAGCTATCAGCTACACTGACTTCTTCTACGATACCAATATTAGTTGCTAACGGCTTTTCTTCTTTTACCTCTACGTCTGGGACAATGTCCATCTCTTCTTCAACTTGCTTCTTTATTTCTTCTTGTTGTTCTTCTTGCGCTTCTTCAGCAACTACAGGTTCTTCCTCCTGAATTGTTTCTTGTTTTACTTCTTTTATATTCTTGATTGTATTGTCTACTACCTCACCAGAGACATCTTTAAGTTCTTTGATTAAGACACTCACAGAGTTTTCGATTTCTTCCATTCTGCCTGTTTTTTCTACCTCTTCATAACTACCCAGATTTTTCTTTATTTTTTGATAAATAAACACCAAATATATGCCCAACCCTAAATTAAGAAGCGCAACAATCCAAAGCAAAAAATTTGATTTACCTTTTTTAAGAGGCTTAGCAACCTTGGCTTCAAGTTTGGTTAAACGTTCATCAAAATCTTCTATAAATAAATCTTTATCAACTTTGTTTTCTAATACATTTACCACTTGTTCTGTATCTACGCTAATTACCTGTTCTTTAACAGTTTTTTTATTGTTTTCAGCTACTTTTATAGATTTCTTTATAGGCACAGGCTCTACTGACTTAACTTCTGGGTTTGTTTCCGGAACTTCTGCTTGAGTAATCTTTGTCATCATCGCTACTTTGAGGTTGTTAATCCATTCTGACATTAACACCTCAACACTTGTGTTTCCCTGTTTGGCGTCTTCTTTATAAATCGAAAATAAATTTCTACCGCCTATTGATGCTGTATACGTATTCTCAGGATAAGAAAATTTTATTTTACTGATGTCCTCATAGTTTTGAAGATACTCGTTTAATCGATATGCTGTCATTTGTGCTCTAGAATATTCAGTTACAAACGGACCTGTTGTGTATAAAGGAATAACTACATTATCCTTATATAAAACTTGTCCAACCACTTGATTTTTTTCTGTCATCTCTTGAGCAGTAAAATCAAAATTCGCATAACAAAAGGTTGAAGCCACACATATTAATACAAATTTTTTTAGAAAATCTAACCTAACCATTCTCCAACCTTCCCAAGATCTGGATCATCATACTCCACATATGAATAATCTTCTTCGTTAACTATATCTTTTTGTTTCTTTTCTTCATTTTCTTTACTATATTCTTGCCCTGTTGACTCTTCATTCTGCGAATCAATTGCCACAAGCCCTTTTTCTTCAACCTTAGATGCTTGTTCTTTTTTTAGTTCCTGTTCATCCTGCATCACCGCTGCTAGCTGTTGTTGCTGTATCTTTAAAAAATCATCGCCAGCAATCTTCGAAACATCCGAGCGTTGTTGCGCAAGAAGAGAAAAATCAATAGGAGACAAACCTGCCATTGCTTTACCCCCTTAAGAAGTAATAATAAATTAACACAACTTACCTATATTATACTAGTGTTTTAATGTTTTATATAAAATTATAATGCTTTAACCCGTCTAAAATTGCGCCCGCAAATTTTTGATTAGAAAAATATACGCCTTTTATGCCAGTTAGCTCCTTTTGGTAATTCGCAACAACAACCCCATTACTCATCTTTGTTAGCATGTCCCTATCATTACCAGAATCACCAGCCACCAAAACATTATCCTTGTTAATTTTCCACTTATTACACACATGAATAACTGCTTTATATTTAGATGCTCTATAGGGAAGGATATCAATGTATTTTCCCTCTGCAACTACTAATTTGTACCTGACTCCGTTCTCTTTTAACATTTGATGCATGCTCTTAATTTTGCTGTAACTATAGTCGTCAATATTATAACTTATCTTTAGTTCCCGTTGGTCAAGTTGTGGTGTCAAAAAATCAAAATGTTGCAGAAGAGTTTTGATCTTCTCTGCTTCCCACTCATCACTCAAAAAAGAATTCCACCTCTTGTCAAAAACCAACTTATTGTTATTAAAATAATAAATCTCCGTGCCAACAGAAGTTATAAGTACTTGCGGAGTTGGAACCTTGTTTTCCTTCAAGATATTTAAAGCTGAATCTATGTCTCTACCTGTTGCAACACCAAAGCCAATCTTCTGCTCATTTGCTTTAAACCAATCAAGAAACTTACTCAACTCTTTGTCGTCTCCAAGAAGAGTATTATCTATATCTGTGATGATCATTTTCTTAAAATTAAACATTTTATCTTTGATTGATGGTTTTCTTTGCTTCTTATCTAAAATATTTTTATCAAATAAATGGTGAATGAATCTATTGCAATGGCTTTCCCAACTGTAATTATCTCTGATATTTTTTACCGCATTGCTTGAATACATCGTCCATATCTTTCTATCCACCAAAACCCCCTTGATGGCTGCAGAAATTTCTGCAGGATCACTAACGTCAACAAGAACACCATTATTACAGCTCTCAACTATATCTTTTGGTCCGCCATTATCAGTAGAAACAATTGGCAATCCAACTGCACCAGCTTCCAGTAACGTTAAACCAAAGGGTTCAATAAAAGCCGAGTTAACAAATACTCCACCTGCCTCGGCTACATATCTATATAATTCTGGTATTTCATATTCAAAATTGTGTGTTTTGGGTATAGCCATCTTTCCATATAAATCATACTTATCCATGGCAAGAAGCATATCCGTTAAAACTTTACCTTCTTGACTGTTCTTAGCTGTTATATCTTTCCTAATTCCAGCAAAGATTGCTAAATTGGCTATCATTTGCAATTCTTGGTCTTGCGCATAAGCTTCAATAAGCCCTTCAATGTTTTTTCTTTTTTCTGGTCGGCATATTGTCAAAATTATTGGTTTATTGGGATTAGAAAAAAATCTTTTTAGTTCTTTTCTGATATGCTCTCTAACACTCATGCTTTCTTGATATTCTTCTCTTTCAATAAAAGATCTATCATTCAAAAAATAATATGGAAAAAATTTAGCAGTATCTATCCCTGGAGGAACTACTTCATAATTGCCCTCTTTGAATGAATCATACAAGCCATACTGCTCATCAATTTCCTGTTGTGTGGAAGTAATTATTAGGCTTGCGCTTTGAATAATCTTTTCCTCAACCATCACTCGATATCTCATGTTAAAAGCCTCATCAATCTCTTGCTCTGTCATATCATGTTCTTGTAACCTGTGCTGTTTAGGAATTCCTAAGGAATGTCCTGTGTGCACAAATGGAACATCCAAAATACTAGACAATTCCCTTGCAACATAACCAGCGTCAGCATAATGGCTATGAATAACATCTATCTCTAAACCCTTTTCAATAATCACCCCAATTGCGTTCTCGACAAACTCATCTAATACTTTCCATAGTTTTTCTTTTTTTATATATCTTTTACCGCCTGCTTTTACTCGATAAATACACACATTCTCAGATATCTTTTCTTCTTCTTTTGCATAATCAGTAGAATACCTTTTATTTTCAAGAAGCTTGGTCATTACATGTACTTTTTCTACGTTAGGATTTTTACCTAACTCTTTTACATACTCATACACATATTTTGTTTGACCTCCTGTATCCGAGTCCCTACCTAACTCTAAGTTTTGACTACGAAACAGACCATGAATATTGATTACTAAAACATTTATTTTTTTATTCACCACTTATTACCCTTAATTCCTCTCTGCTTGCTTCATACCACTCATCATTATCAGGAATAGCTCCTTCTATCTGACAGATTCTAGAAGAAAAATCTGAAGCTAAATAAAGAGCGTCCTTTGGCTCTTTTCCCAACAAAATTGCAGTTATTAACATAGCAGAAAAAGCATCACCTGCACCAACAGTATCAACGACCGCTTCCTTAGCGATAACCTTAATAAATGTTTGCCCATTTGAATAAAGCAAGCTTCCCTTTTCTCCTAAGGTTACACAAATGCTCTCAATATTATACTCTTCTGAGATGTTTTTGAGTATTTTTTCTCTACTATTTCCAAACCGTTCTTCTTTGTTTATCTGTGCTAACTCATCTTCGTTTATTTTCAGAAAAGTACATGCTTGTAATGAAAATTCAATAATCTCATCATTGAAGCAGTTATCTCTTAAATTAAGATCACAAAACTTTATCTTAACGTTTGTTTTTTGGATAATTTGTCTGATTGTTTGTCTTGAGACTTCACTTCGTTGAGCCAAGGTACCAAAGTACAAAAGGTCTTTGTTCTCATTTATCAATTGAGAAACATCAGGAGTTAAAGATATCTGGTCATAAGCCACATCCTCAACAATATTATATGAAGGGATGCCTTCTCCAGCTAAAATCACTTTAACTATTCCTGTCTGAAAATCCTTTAAATGCTGGATATGTTTGATTGGAAAATTAAGCTGCTTGAGATGCTTAATTAATTTCTGACCTCGAACATCTTGTCCAATGGCACTAATAAAATTTACATTACCTAAAAATTTATTAAGATGGAAGGCAAAATTAAAAGGTGCTCCACCTAAATTCTCATACCCGTTATCTTCGAAAATGTCATAAAGCACTTCACCAATAACTAATGTTTTCTTTACTTCTCCATCCATAATTAAACCCTTGATCCTAGACGTATATATTCATTCACAAGAGTTATTATAGCACTTATTCTTTTGTGTTCTGAAAGTCGCTCCATTTAGCAGGCGAACATAACACTGATTTTTTGTTTGCAACTCTGCCACACTCCATACAAATATACTTAGGCTCAGAGACTTTATTTAAATACTTTTTTGTCTTATCTTTTAACTGACCCTTTTTTACTATTTCACAAAGCGTTTTCTTCTTCACACTAATCCCCCCTTTGTTTTGTTCTCAACAAAAAATCTTTTTTAGTTTTTCTTTAATGTTTCCATATTTTTTTGTTAGCTCAGTCTTCTCTCCCCTTGTGCTTGCCAAATACTCTAAAATCATTTTTTCATCATTAGTAAAATTTGTCGGGACATTAACGGCTACAGCAACATATTGGTCGCCTTGTCCTGTTCTGCCCAGATGAGGCATTCCCTTTGCCTTGAGACGAAAAGATGTGTTTGGTTGCGTGCCAGCAGGAATTTTTAAATCAACATCTCCAAATAAAGTTTTAACAACTACATTGGCTCCAAGCGAAGCCTGTGAATAACTAATTTTGTGCTTCATATATAAATCATCTCCATCTCTTTCAAAAAGAGCATGATTTTTAACATTTATGTAAACGAACAAATCTCCGTTTGTGCCATTACGTTGCCCGATGTTTCCTTCTCCAGATAGTCTCAGTTTAGAACCAGTCCTTATACCTGCAGGAACTTTTACGTTAATGTCTTTACTTCTAACTGCTCTACCTGAACCACTGCAATCAGTACATGGCGAGCTAATCACCTTACCTTCACCGTGACAAGTAGGGCAAACCGAAACCGTGCTCATCATACCTAAAAAAGATTGTCTAGTTTGTCTAACCTCTCCTCTACCTCCACAAGTATTACAAACCTGGGGAGTCTTACCGTCTTTTGAGCCAGAGCCACCACACTTGGTGCATTTCTCAAGCCTTCTAATTGATAAAAGCTTATCAACACCTTTAGCTGCTTCTTCAAGAGTAATACTAAGGTCTACCCTTAAATCTTCACCTTTGGACCTTACGTTTCCTCTGCCAGATGCTGCTCCTTTGGAACCACCAAAAATATCACCAAAGCCTTCAAAACCAAACCCCTCAAACATATCTCCAAAATTATTAAACATATCTCCGAAACCATTAAATCCTGCTCCTCCGGCATTACCAAAATCCATACCGTCTGCAGAACCAAATTGGTCATATTGTCTTTTTTTATTAGGATCACTCAAAACCTGATACGCTTCATTGATTTGCTTAAACTTATCGTCTCTATCGGCTCCTTTATAAACATCTGGGTGATACTTCCTTGCGGCTTGTCGAAAAGCACTTTTTATCTCAACTTCCGAGGCTTCTTTTTTTAATCCAAGAGCCTCATAGTAATCCTTATTCGCCATTTACTTGTCTCCTTAATAAGTTAGCCCCCGGTGTTTATGCCAGGGGCTAATTTGTGTACGCTCTATTTTTCTTCGTATTCTGCGTCTACAACGTTTCCGTCATCTTCTTTTTTCTCTGCTTCTGGTTCTGGTGCTGGTTCTGCACCTTCTGCGCCATCAGCTGATTGAGCTTGTTGATACATTTGCGTACTTACTTCATACACTGCTTGTTGAAGTACTTCTGTCTTTTGCTTAATTGCATCATTGTCCGTGCCTTTCAATGCTTCTTCAACATCTTTTGTGGCATCTTCAATTTTTTGCTTAAGCTCAGCATTAATCTGATCTTTGGCATCAATTAGCAATTTCTTGGACTGGTGAACCAGACTATCAGCACTATTCCTTACCTCAATCTCTTCCATCTTTTTCTTGTCTTCTTCAGCGTGTTCTTCTGCTTCTTTTTGCATCTTCGCAATCTCTTCTTTGCTCAAACCTGAGGAGTTAGTAATAGTAATCTTCTGTTGCTTGCCTGTACCCTTATCAACAGCTTTTACATTAACAATACCGTTAGCGTCGATATCAAAGGTTACTTCGATTTGAGGGATGCCTCTTGGTGCTGGAGGTATTCCATCTAAATGAAACCTACCCAAGGTTCTGTTGTCTTTCGCCATTGGTCTTTCTCCTTGTAATACATGAACCTCAACGCTTGGTTGACTGTCCGCAGCAGTACTAAATACTTGGCTCTTAGAAACAGGGATTGTTGTGTTTTTATCAATAACCTTTGTAAAAACAGAACCCATCGTCTCAATACCCAAGGAAAGAGGAGTGACATCTAGTAAAACAATATCCTTAACATCACCAGAAAGAACTCCACCTTGAATCGCTGCCCCTAAAGCAACACATTCATCAGGGTTAACTCCTTTGTTTGGTTCCTTACCAAAAAATGCTTTTACTTTTTCCTGAATAATTGGAGTACGTGTTGTACCACCAACTAAAATAACCTCGTCAATGTCTTTGGTGGAAACACCTGCATCTTTTAAGGCAGTTTTACATGGCTCAATACTTCTTTCGACGTATTTTTCAATCATCTGTTCAAACTTTGCTCTTGTTAAAGCTATGTTCAAATGCTTTGGACCATTTTGGTCAGCAGTAATAAATGGCAGATTAATATCTGTTGTGCTTGTAGAAGAAAGCTCTATCTTCGCTTTTTCTGCTGCTTCCTTTAATCTTTGAATGGCCATTGTGTCTTTAGAAAGATCAACTCCATTATCCTTTTTAAATTCTGCTACTAACCAGTCCATAATAGTTTGGTCTATATTATCTCCACCTAAATGCGTATCTCCATTAGTTGATAACACTTCAAAGACTCCATCGCCCAACTCCAGAATAGAGACATCAAACGTGCCTCCACCAAAGTCATAAACGACTATCTTCTGGCTACCTTTACCTTTATCCAAGCCATAAGCCAACGCAGCTGCTGTTGGTTCATTGATAATTCTTAAAACCTCAAGCCCTGCAATCATCCCTGCGTCTTTTGTTGCTTGTCTTTGACTATCGTTAAAATAAGCCGGCACAGTAATAACTGCCTGAGTAACTGCTTCTCCTAAATAAGCTTCGGCATCTACCTTACACTTTTTTAGTATCATGGCTGAAATTTCTTGCGGGCTATAATGCTTACCAGAAATATCAATCCCTGCATCTCCATTTTTCCCAGCTGTTACCTTAAAAGGCACCATTTTTTCTTCTACTTTTACTTCAGCTTCTTTTCTTCCCATAAATCTCTTAATAGAAAAAACAGTATTGTAAGGATTAGTAACTGCTTGCCTTTTAGCAACCTGCCCCACTAATCTTTCTCCGTCTTTTGCAAATGCAACAATTGAAGGTGTTGTTCTGCCTCCTTCTGAGTTATTGATTACTACCGGCTTATCGCCTTCCATAACTGCAAAACATGAATTTGTCGTACCTAAGTCTATTCCTATAACTTTTCCCATTTTTCTTTCTCCTTTCGAATTTTTACTCCGCTACTACCACCATTGATGGTCTTAGTAGCCTATCATATAACTTGTAACCTTTTTGATATTCCTTGATAACTTTACCACTCTCGAACTCTTCGGAAACTTCTTGAGAAATCGCTTGGTGCACATTAGGGTCAAAGTTCTCTCCAAGTGCAGTTATCTCCTGAACTCCGCTTTTCTCTAACAAGTCCTCAAACTGTTTAAAGATAAGCGAGAAACCTTCAAAGACCTTCAGTTGCTCGTCTGGAATATTGTTTGGATGTAAAGCCACATTAAGACTATCCAAAATCGGCATTAATTCCTTAATAAACTTTTCTAAAGAATATTTAACAAAATCTTCTTTATCTTTTTCCATCCTTTTTCTAAAGTTTTCAAATTCCGCTCTCTTTTTAAGAAACTGATCCTGCAAATCTTTATTGGCGTTTTCAAGGTCTACTATTTTGAGCTGTAAGTCCTCAACAATTTTTTTTGCTTTAACTTTTGATGACTTATCTTGCTTAACGTTTTTAGAATGTTTGTCATCTCCAGCTAACCTACTGTCAACATCTACAAAAAATGGTTCCACTTCCTGCTCTGATTGTTCCACCTCTTCTTGTTCTTCTTCTATCAAATTCTTCACCTCCTATAACTATTTTTTTAAATGAATATTTTCTTAACCTTATCATCCAGGCTCTTCATTACATTCTTTAACTGTGCAAAAACTTTGCCATACTTCATTCTTGTGGGACCAAGAACGCCAACTCCGACAACATCCTTTTCCCCAATCGCTACTTTACCCGCTACGAAAGAAGCATCTTCTAGTCCATTTGTTCGGTTTTCTTTACCTATCAGCGCTTTAATGTCGCCATTACTTTCTAGCACAATATCTGAAAAAAGTTTAACAATTTTTGCCTCATCTTCCAGCACCGAATGAACATTTTTAAGTGCCCCTATCTTTTGGAACTCTGGCTGTAAAAAAAGCTTGTTACTTGTTTTGTTTATAACTTTATTATTGCTCAACAAGGACTTTCCTCTTTCAAACACTTTGCTTATCTGTCTTAAAACCTCAGTATATGAAGAAAACCTTGCTGTTAACTCACCAAAACTCTGGCTATACAATTCTTCCAACGAAGCTACTGGACAATCTCCGCAAATATTATTTAAATATTCAGATATTTTATTAAGCTCTTGCTGTGATACTACTGTATCGTGTGGTAGTGACATTATTTCTTGATAGTAGTCACCATAATTATCCAGCATGCTGACCATTATCTGATGCATGTTTAATAAAACCACTTGAACAAATTTGATTGTATTTTGTTTAAAGCTTTCTGTAACTATGATTACTGGATACTCTGATAAATCAGAAAGTATCTCTGCTGTTGTTAACAATAAACTATTTATACTTGAATACACTGAACTAACGGCATCTTGGATAACTACCTTTTCTTCGTTTGGAACTTCCGAAAAAAACATCAGCTTATCAACATATAGTCTGTAACCTTTATCGGTGGGAACTCTCCCAGAAGAAGTGTGCAGATGTTGAACATATCCTTCTTGTTCTAGCTTCATCAGGTCGTTGCGAATAGTGGCACTACTAACATTTATTCCAATATTATCAACCAATTGATTTGACGATACGGGTAAAGATGTTTCCACGTAATTCTCAACCAACTTGCTCATTATTATTTCTTGTCTATCTAAATATTGCATGAGCTTATTTTAGCACTCATCTCGAACGACTGCCAATTTCTTTCCTTTAAAAAATGAACAGTCCTGACAATAAGTGTACAAATATTAAACAGTTTAATGTCTATACGTTTTTTCATGGTCTAATGTTGAAGATGGACCATGACCCGGATAGACCGTTAAGTTTTCTTCTATCTCCAAAAGCTTTTTTAAAGATGACCGCATAGCTGAAGCGGAACTATTCCAAAGGTCTGTTCTGCCTATTCCTCCAAAAGCAAATAAAGTATCACCACTAAAAAGATTATTACCAATTAAGTAACAAACAGACCCAGCAGAATGTCCCGGAGTAGAAATAACCTTGGCGCTAAGCCCTCCTTGTTGTATAAAGTCACCCTCATTAATTGTTTTGTCATATTTAGCGTCTATTAATGGTCTACCCAAATAGGCTTCCCATATCTTATTATTTGTTAAAAAGGGAATATCTTCTGCGTGGACATAAACTGTCACTTCTGGAAACAATTGCCTCAATCTAGCAACTGCCTCAATATGGTCAAAGTGACCGTGAGTTAATAATATTTTACTAGGGGAGACCTTTTCTCTCTCTAAAACTTCTATTATTTTTTTAGAATCATTACCAGGATCAATTATCCAACAATTATCCTTGGAATCTACTAAAATATAGCAATTTGTGTCGATTACTCCTACTTTGACTGTAAATATTTGCATGATACGCATAATAGTATTAAAAACTGCTCTATCTGACAAGAAATAATGATATAATTGGCTTATGTTGAAAAAAATAACTAGAATCTCGCTCATACTTATTGCTTTTTGTTTTATTCAAGCTACAGAAACAGCGATCACTGTTGATAACACCATTATTAGCACCAAAGAATTTAATGTTATTTTTAATCAATTTGTAAATAATTATAAATCCTATCAATTATTTCAAGACAAACCACTTGATCACGCAGAAATAATAGAAATTAAACAAGCTGTTCTGGATGAACTATTAGAAGAAGCTATTACAAAAAAATATGCTAACCAAAAAAATATTTTAGTTAGTACAAAAGAAATTCAAGAAAAAATAGAACAAATAAAAAACGGATTTCCTAATGAAAAAAGTTTCTGGAAAATATTTAAAGACCAAAAGATTAGCTTTGAAGAACTGGTCGCTAGTTTGGAAAAAGAGATTCTAAAAAAGAAAATTATTGAATATATTTCCACCACTGATATTACAATCACAACCGACGACCTGAAAGAACATTTTCAGCAAAACGACTTAGGAGAACTACCTTTCAAGTATAATATTTCCCTTTTGGTAACAAGCAATAAAAAGTATTTAGTCTCTCTTCAAGACAATCAACAAGTCGACTTCAACAAATCTTTGATAAACAAAAAACTATCTTTAATTAGTCAAAATGTTTACGAAGTTGACATAACAAAAAATATACAGGAACTTCTTAAGGTAATCTCTGTTGGAGAAAATTCCCCTTTATTAGAGTATGATAAAACCAACTTTTTTATCATAAAGCTTAATTCCATAAATATTGACTTTACAGCCATTCCAAAGCAAATAACCTTGGCAATCAAAAATGAGAAAAAAACCCAAGCCTATCAACATTGGCTAAAAAAGAAACTACAGGGAAGTGCTCTGGCGCTAAATGAAAACCTTTTTCCAGCTGAGAACTTTAATACAGCCAATTTACTTTTATTCAGCAAAATGGAACCGAAAGAAACTACAGGCAATATCAAAAAATAAAAGAAGGAGCTGTCTTGAATGGAACAATATTTAGTAGAATACAAAAAACTCTGGGAAATTATGCACAATCTTTTGTCTCCAGAAGGTTGTCTTTGGGACAGAGAGCAAACCCACTCCTCATTAAAACATTACTTAATTGAAGAAACATATGAGTTCCTTGAGGCGATTGATGAAAACAATTTTGCCAAAATGGAAGAAGAGCTAGGCGACTTGCTGTTCCATGTTGTTTTCCATGCCGCTATTGCTGAAAGAAATAATTCGTTCTCGTTAGCTTCTGTAACTGAACATATTAATAGCAAAATGATCCGTCGTCATCCACACGTTTTTTCAGACACAACAGTAAATTCTGTTGCTGATGTCTGGACACACTGGGACGAAATCAAACGAGAAGAAAAAAAAGAAAAAAAAGAAGAAGGGTCTCTTTTAAAAAATATTCCGAAAAACCTACCTGCCCTATTAAGAGCTGAAAAGCTTCAAAAAAGAGCCGCTAGAGTTGGCTTTGATTGGGCAAATGTTGCGGGAGTATGGGAAAAAATTCACGAAGAAATCGAAGAAATCAAAACAGATATAAAAAAAGATAATATTGAAGGAATTAAAGAAGAAATTGGTGATGCTTTGTTCTCTTTAGTAAATCTTGCTAGGAAATTTAATATTGATCCTGAGGAAGCCCTCCAACTTTCAAACAATAAATTTATGAGCAGATTCACCTACATTGAAGATTCGCTTAAAAAAACTAATCAAGAATTACAAGATGCTTCACTTGAAGAAATGGACGCTCTCTGGAAAGAAGCTAAAAAAGCTTTAAAAAAATAAATCCCCACATTGTATGCATTTTTTCTTCAATCATTACGATAAATTAATATAGTCTTTGTTTGGAGGCAACTAAGTGGAAAATAAAATCATTAGCATAAAGCCAAATTATGTAACAACTAAAATTGTTCATCATGGAACGCTAGAAGGCCTCCTTCTCAAGGCTATTTTTTTCATGGATGGAAAACACGGTGGTTATGAAAATACCGTGACAGCCAATAAAAGAATCGCAACCTTCTGGTCAATCTGCACTACAGATGGTGTTTTTGATTCTGACGATGCCCACAGAAGAACTCTGTCCTTAGAAGAGCTTTATGAGCTAATGGGTACTCCAGAAGAAATACACAATATCTATCTACAACAAAAAATAACAATACCCGAAGGGTGCGTTAACACCAAAGGGCAACCTAGAATCATCTCCTTTCATTCAGCTAAACTGAATAATGGGGAAGAACTTTTTGCCTCAATCGAAATTGAAATAAAAGATAAACTAGACTTAAATGCTTGTACCAAAGAATCTAAAAAAGATATGTGCCAATGGTTTAATTTAACAGAACGATTAGCTTGGATGGACGACGAATGGGGACTCTGAAAACCTTAAGCTAATTATTACTGCTATCAATTTATACTATTGTTATCTTTTGTAAAACTACCTGCGATTTTAGCAAAATTTTGCAAAATAACTTTATAGTCCTCTAGATATAACAATAATGTTTCGTTCTTCTTGGCACTTAGTACAATGGAACCAACATAGTCATTATTCAAAGAAAAGTAGGTCACATACTCATACACCAAGTCTTTAACTGACCAATAAGTGATTTCATAGGGCACAGGGCTAGAAATTGTCATACTAGAGGATTGATACTTTGCTTCTTTAATTTTACTTGTTTTATTGAATTTCTGTATCTTAGTAAAGATTTCAAATTGATAATTAGTTGGGATGATTTCGCAATACATAATTACTGGAGAATTGGTCCAACGATAGTTT